>DBRC01000015.1 GCA_002305505.1 Prevotella sp. UBA1378
TGGCTTATCCCGAACTCGGGTAAACAACTGGTCGAGCAGGCCATAATTGCCCGAGTGTCCGCCTTTCGACTCCTTAGACAATCCGGGGTGCGCCATAAACCCCAAAGCCCCCGTCCGGTATTCTATACTGACCATTACTATCCCGCGCTTAGCCATGTTTTTCCATAATTCCGTTCCATACCATTCCGTTTGAAACCCTCCCCCGTGAATCCATACCATCACGGGCAAGCATTCGGACGGGGTTTCTGCAGGAGTAACCACCGAAAGATAAAGACAATCCTCGCTCATTTCCGGATAGAACCCATTCCGCGATATCTGCGGTGGCCAAGCCCCCAGTCCGGTCACATTCCTGACACCGGTCCATGGCTTAACCGGCTGCGGGGCCCGCCAACGGAGCTCGCCCACCGGCGGTGCTGCATACGGAATCCCTTTGTATACGGCAAGGCCATCCTGATCTCTTTCACCCTCTATTATCCCCGAATCAATATGTATCCTGACTGGAGAGCTGTCTTTTTCATGGGCTAATCCCAGCATTACATACAAGGCACAAAAGCTTGTCATCAACCATGTTTTCATCATATTGTCAAAAATTAAATTGATTTTCACCTTCCCGGAGTTGATACTCCTTTCCTTCCCATACAAGAAAGCCCCCGACCGCCTGTGGCAGTTCTATCTTTACCAGCCATTTCTTGCCTTTCCTCTCATATCCGGCACGTATAGTGCCCGACGGATGGGGCATTTCCCCACAGGCTTTATTCAACGTACCGAGATGAGGCACTATCTTCACTTTCCCGAATCCGGGCGCATCAGAGTCTATCCCCAAAACAATCCTGAAAAATTCGATGTTCGGGCTGGCTCCCCAAGCGTGACAATCTGAACGGGTATTCATCGTCTTAGAATCTTCCCCCCAGGTAGTCATTCCCAGCTTCATGTATTCACGCCACACATCCAGATGTTCCAGATACTCGTTGCCCAATCCCACCTTGGCCAATGCCCGGTTCAGATAATATTGAAAATAAATAGATGCCCTGGCTAAATCGGTCTGCGAAAGCATCCGCCTGAAAAGAGCCTGCGCCTCATCCCCCTGGACGATGCCGGTGAGAATGGCCAGCGTGTTGGCATGCTGCGAGAAAATGTTTCGACCTGTACGGTTGAAAAAAACTAATCATCCAGCCATCCGAAAGCTTATTCTACGTTCTTTCAGCCATGTATCCATTTCTCCGTTAATCATTGATGCAGTAATAACGGCAAGTGATCCGCTTCCTTTTATTGACCACGACATGCCGTTGTGCTTCTGTCGGTTCGCTACAACTAAATCATTTGCTTTTTCTACACGGTTGCTTGAAATACGCAGTCCCAGTTCATGGCGCAGCGCATAGCATGTCAGGTTTGGTGACTTCCGGCTTATATACCCCTTGAGTTCTTCAATCTTTATGGGATTCTTGATATGGGATTTCTTCAATGCCTCCAGATACTTGATGGCCTTCCCGCTTCTTCCAGTCCAAAGTATGGATACCAGTTCTTTCTTGATCTGCTGCTTCTCGTCTTTTGAACCTTTTATCGCCATGCTAAGGAACTCATTGCATTTCTTCTTCAGGTGTAGCCAGTCGAGTATGATGGTATGCTGCCTGAATCCGAAGAACTTCCCGATGTAGTCGCGGATACAGGTGGCTCCATCGGAAAAGAATATAAGACGGTGGTTTTCCATTAGACCGTTTCCAAGGAGAAGGGCTACGAGCTGCTTGAAGGCCTTCTCCATGCCTATTGCCGTCAAGGTATACTGCTTTTCACCGGCCTGGACATGTATGACTGTATTTTCAATGAACGACCTGTCCTTCTTGCGCTTTCCCTTACGCTCAGGCTTCTGGTACCTTACGCCAATGTCGTCAACGCTGATATAGCAGCACTCCTGAGTACCATCTTCTATATCAGATGTAGAAGCATCGTATTTCAGCTTATCCGCACGATCCCTTCCCCTGTTGTACTCCGTGATCAGGCGACGTGCCTGATCCTCCCCTATGACCGGCGGGAGATTTGGGTGTATGACCGGAAATGGCACGGATGCCCCGTCTGCAATGATTCCGCTTTGCTTGTCGACATGACGTGAATCCAGTATTTCCTCAGCCTTGGATTCGTAGCCCTCGGACAATGACTTGCCATACGGTTCCACCCAATCTTCCAAGGTGGATGCCTTCATGCTTTTGGCCTCATCGCGGTGAAGGACGCGATTTAAGGCCTCTGTCGTGTCACGGTAGCTGAGTTTGCTGACCAACCGCAGGCTTAATTCGCTATAAGACCCGCTGCGGAGCCGCTGTTTGGGCTTCAGGCCTTTAACGGCCTTTTTGCCCACAGCCACCGAGAAAACGCCAATCTCGCAATCTACGATTTTCATGATTTTGGCCGTTTCCTCAAAATCAGGCCCCCCTTTTTAGCCTGCTCCAACCAGGCTTGCGTAATCCCCTCGCAGATGCCGTTGCGCGCTTTCAACGCATGTCGTTCATAATCGTCAAGGGTTGACATGAATTCTTCAAGGTCATACAGATTTGGATCATCTGGTATCTCCTCTTCAACACGCTTCGTTATCTCACGACCGTCAGAGGTCGTTATCTTGGCATAAAATTCTAATTTTGACTTTCCCATGTTCTTAATCGCTATATGGTTCTATACTAATAACGTAAAACGTGGGGACATATTTGTTCAAGCAGCAAATTTCAACCGTACAGGTCGAATCTTTTCGCCCCCTTATCCGCCTGCTGCCCACCGCTTGCCTTTAGGGCAGCAATCCTTTTCTTTCCTTTTACTGCAAAAACAGAAATTGCTTATCCCGAACTGGTGTCATAATCCATAGCATGGTACCGTTCCTTCACGTGTTGTTAACCTGCCTGTCGGTTAACCCGCTTATACCCCAACAAAAAGGGTTGGTGCAGGACTGCTACCAACCCATTAATTTATGTGCGATAAGAATCATCGGCAAATGGCTGATGCAGGCTTATCGGTGGCAAATATAACATTTTAATAGATAAAATGCAAATTTTTAAGGCGAAAAGTTGTGTTTTTAATATAAAAAACATATCTTTGCCAAATAAAACGACAAAGAAAATTGCATGAAAACCAGCTTTTCCGTTCTTATATTTATATGCTCTGCCCTGCTTGCCGGATGCGAAAAACCAATTACTGTAGAAGGACAGCCGACGGGCACAAACGGCCGGGAAGATAAAATCGCTCCGATAGACACCGTAAGCACTAAATACATGACCGTAGCCGAAGCACAGGGTGCGCCTGTGGGGGAGACC
The DNA here is from genome assembly GCA_002305505.1 of Prevotella sp. UBA1378. Classification (GTDB taxonomy): domain Bacteria; phylum Bacteroidota; class Bacteroidia; order Bacteroidales; family Bacteroidaceae; genus Prevotella. The sequence goes on from DBRC01000015.1 coordinate 3,294, forward strand.
ATTAATGTAAAGGCGTATATCGTGGCCGCAACGAAAACGAGTATGGGCAATGCAAAATTCATCCCTCCTTTCAACGGACTGAACACTGCCATCGTACTGGCCGACGAACCGGTAGACACAATCCACTTCCAATACCTTACCAACGAGCGGCTCTTTCCCGTATGCCTGACAGACTACAAAGACGTGAGGTCTGCACTGAACCTTGAAAACAACCCGCAGCTATGGAACCGGCTCATCTACATCAGCGGCACGAAGCAAAGGTACATGAGCTGCCCGGGAATGAAGAAAGTGCAGGGATGGAACATGGGCGAATAGCCCTCTACATCAGCCCTTCCACGGGTAACGGCTGGTTCTTGCGGTAGGCCATGCCTGTAACCATACATACCAGGTTGCCGTCCTGATCGGTAATGCGCACCTCTACGCTCGGTATCTTATGGTGGTCCATCAGTTCTACGGCCACTGCGGTCAGCACGTCACCCTCGGTTGCACTGCGCAAAAACATGATGTTGTTCTGCAAGCCAAAGGTAAGCCGGTTGCGGCTGTTCATTACTGCGGCCAAGGCTATATCGGCCAGCGTAAAATAAGCCCCGCCTTGGCATACGCCTCCGGCATTCAGGTGTTCTGCCGTAACGGTCATCGAGGCCCGGGCATATCCGTTGCGTATCTCTTCCAACCGGCAGCCTGTATTGGCTGCAAAGCGGTCATAGTTGGAAAGCAATTCTAAAAGCGTCATAATCATCCAAGTAATTCGCCGGCAAAATTAGCCATTATATTTCAATTTATAAAAATAATCGGCAAAAAGTTTGCTGTTTAAAAGAAAATATGTAAATTTGCAGCCGTAAACATAAAAACAATACGATATATGAGGCAAATGGCGAACAATGCATGGTGGTGGCGTAACTCGAGGTTGGAATAATCGCGGGATACGAAGCTGTGTATCGTCATTTAGGATATAAAAGGCTCGTCGTTACTGCGACGGGCCTTTTTCTTTTTATACCAAGGATAAAAAAACAATACGTATGAAAGAGTCTTTTATAGTAGACAAGAACGGATTTTACGGAGACTTCGGCGGTGCGTACGTGCCCGAGATTCTCTATAAGTGTGTGCACGATTTGCAGGACACTTACCTGTCGGTCATCGAGTCGGAAGAATTCCGGAAAGAGTATCATGCACTGCTGAAAGATTATGCAGGCAGGCCTTCGCCTCTGTATCATGCCAGGCGCATGAGCGAGAAATACGGTTGCCGGCTCTACCTGAAACGCGAAGACCTGAACCACACGGGGTCGCACAAAATCAATAATACCATCGGGCAAATCCTGCTGGCCAAGAAGATGGGGAAAACCCGCGTCATAGCCGAGACGGGCGCCGGACAGCACGGTGTGGCAACGGCCACGGTTTGTGCGCTGACAGGCATGGAGTGCGAAGTGTTCATGGGAGCCACCGACGTGGAGCGCCAACACACCAACGTAGAACGCATGAAGATGCTGGGCGCGAAGGTGCATCCCGTATACACAGGCAACATGACGCTGAGCGACGCCTGCTCGGAAGCCATACGCGACTGGTGCTGCCACCCGTCGGACACGTTCTATATCATAGGTTCGACACTGGGCCCCCACCCCTATCCCGACATCGTGGCGCGCATGCAAAGCGTTATTTCGGAGGAAATAAAATGGCAGTTGCAGGAGAAAACCGGCCGCGACTATCCCGACTACCTGGTGGCCTGCATCGGCGGAGGCTCAAACGCTGCAGGCACCATCTACCAGTATATCGACGACGAGCGGGTGAAGATAGTATTGGCCGAAGCCGGCGGGCAGGGTATCGAATCCGGCTACACCGCCGCTACCTTCCACCGCGGCACTGTAGGTATCCTGCATGGCTCGAAGATGTACGTCATGCAGAATGAAGACGGACAGATACAAGAGGCCTTCAGCATCTCGGCCGGCCTCGACTATCCCGGTGCCGGTCCGATGCACTGCAACATGGCGGCCAAGAAGCGCTCCGAGGTGCTCGCCGTGAACGACGACGAAGCCATCCGGGCCGGCTATGAACTGACGCGCATGGAGGGCATCATCCCTGCCATCGAGAGTGCACATGCCGTAGCCGCCTTACAGAAAATGTCATTCAAGAAAGACGACATCGTCGTACTGACCATAAGCGGGCGCGGCGACAAAGACGTAGAAACATACCTGAAAAATAAAAACTTGGCCGGAGAATATGGAAACTTCTAAATTCAAATACACCACATCGGCGCGCACCATCCTTGCCGACCTGTACACACCGGTAGGCGTATACATGCGGCTGCGCGACATTTATCCGCAGAGTGCACTGATGGAGAGCTCGGACTATCACGACCCGAACAACTCGCGCTCGTTCATCGGCGTGAACCCGATTGCCTCGGTGGCCATCAGCCACGGCAAGGCCATCAGCTTATTTCCCGACGGCACGCAGACATGCCGCAGCGTAAGCCAAGGCTATAGGGCGGACAACGCCATCAACGATTTCATTTCGCGCTTCGAAGCGGAGGGAGAGTACAGCCATTTATGCGGGCTCTACGGCTACACCTCGTTCAATGCCGTACGCTATTTCGAGAATATCAACGTGAAAGACGAGACCATGGGGAAGAACGATGCCCCGGACCTGATGTACATCCTGTACAAGGACATCATCGTATTCGACCACTTCAACAACCGCCTCACCATCGTAACCTTAGGGGAGGAAAGCGAAATCGACCGGATATTCAAGCAGATGAACAAAGCCAACGTGAAAGCATACGACTTCTGCCCGACAGGAGAAACCACCTCGACGCTCACCGACGAGGAGCACAAGGCCAATATCCGCAAAGGCATCAAGCACTGTCTGAGAGGCGATGTGTTCCAAATAGTCGTTTCAAGGCGGTTCGTACAGAAATACGAGGGCGACGACTTCAAGCTCTACCGTGCCTTGCGCTCTATCAACCCCTCGCCCTATCTGTTCTATTTCGACTTTGGGGGATTCCGCATTTTCGGTTCGTCGCCGGAGACACATTGCCGCATCGAAGGGCGGAAGGTATACATCGACCCCATCGCCGGAACGTCTAAACGCACCGGCGACCCGGAGACCGACAGGAAGGGGGCCGAGTATCTGCGCAACGATGCCAAGGAAAATGCAGAGCATGTGATGCTGGTTGATCTGGCACGCAACGACTTGAGCCGCAACTGCCATAACGTAAAGGTGGACTTCTATAAAGACCTGCAATATTACAGCCATGTCATACACCTCGTCAGCCGTGTCAGCGGTGAACTCGACGAGGGTGCCGACCCCATCAAGACATTCATCGACACCTTCCCTGCCGGAACGCTCAGCGGTGCGCCCAAGGTGCGCGCCATGCAGCTCATCAGCGAATACGAGCCGCACAACCGCGGCGCATATGGCGGCTGCATCGGATACATCGGGCTGAACGGCAACCTCAATCAGGCCATAACCATCCGCACGTTCGTATCGCGCAACGGCGAACTATGGTTCCAAGCCGGCGGCGGCATCGTGGCCAAGAGCGACGAAGAATATGAGTTGCAGGAAGTGAACAATAAGCTCGGTGCCCTGCGCCGGGCAATCATGATGGCAGAAAAAATGTAGAAATTATGAAAATAGTTATCATCGACAATTACGACTCGTTCACGTACAACCTGAGTCACTTGGTTAAAGAACTGGGAGCCGACGTGACGGTATACCGGAACGACAGGTTTAGCATGGGACAGCTCGAGCCTTTCGACAAAATCATATTGAGTCCCGGACCGGGCATTCCGCAGGAAGCTGGGTTGCTACTCGATACCATCCGCACATACGCCGGGCGGAAGCCCATGTTAGGGGTCTGCCTCGGCCATCAAGCCATCGGCGAAGCGTTCGGGGCTATGTTAGAGAACCTGAGCGACGTATTCCATGGCGTAGCAACGGAGGGAACACAGCTGCAGAACGACCCGATCTTCGCCGGTCTGCCCCGCCGCATCACCATGGGGCGCTACCACTCGTGGGTGGTGAGACGCGACAGCATGCCCGGCTGTCTGGAAATAACAGCCGAAAGCGATGAAGGGGAGGTTATGGCCTTACGCCATAAGACTTATGATATACACGGCATACAGTTCCATCCGGAATCGGTTCTTACCCCCGATGGACGTACCATCGTTGGCAACTGGCTCGCACTGGGGAAATAACGGGACGCATAACATACATAGGACTTGTAAAAAACAGACAACAATGACACAAACGATGAAAGACATCCTCAACCGGATGCTCAACCACGAGGAACTGACACGCGAGGAAACGAAAGATATCCTGATTGGCATTACCAAGAGCGAATTCCCCAACGAACAGATAACAGCTCTGCTCACCGGCTTACAGATGCGCGGCATCACCGTAGACGAACTATTGGGATTCCGCGACGGCATACTGGAAACCGGAGTGCCGGCACTTCTCGACTGCGACCGCTATATCGACGTGGTGGGGACGGGGGGCGACAGAAAGAACACGTTCAACATATCCACTACGTCGTGTTTCGTCATTGCCGGAGCGGGATACAAGGTGGCTAAGCATGGTAATTATGCCGCCACGTCGACCAGCGGCGCATCCAATGTCATCCAGCGCCATGGCATCAGGTTCACCGACGACATCGGACAGCTGAACCGTTCCATCAACGAATGCGGCATCGTGTACCTGCATGCCCAGCTTTTTGCTAAGGCAATGAAATTCGTTGGGCCTATCCGCAAGGCGCTCCAGTTTCCAACTATCTTCAACCTGCTGGGGCCTATCGTCAACCCCAGTCAACCGAGGTGCCAACTGCTGGGCGTAGCCAACCTCGACCAAATGCGGCTATATAATAATGTATATCAGAAGATAGGTATCGATTATGGCATCGTGAACAGCATCGACGGCTACGACGAAATATCGCTGACAGGCGATTTCAAGGTAACGACCAACGACTATGAGCGGATATTCAAACCGCAAGACCTCGGGTTGCATGTCATCAAGCCGGAGGAGCTGGCAGCCGGGGCTGACGAGGAAGAAGCAGCAGCCATCTTCGACAGTGTGCTCGACAACACATGCCTGCCCGGACAGAAGGAGGTGGTAGTGGCCAATGCGGCATTCGGAATACAGGTGCTGGAAAAAGGCAAGAAAGGCATCGAGGAATGCGTGGCCATGGCGCGCGAATCCATCGAGAGCGGAAAGGCGAAGGCTACATTCAGGAAATTCGTCGAACTAAACAGTTAAAGACATGGCAGATATACTGGAAGAAATCGTGGCATGGAAGCGGATGGAAACCGACCGCATGAAGCAGGTGTGTCCGGAAGCCGCACTGCGGAAACGCATCGAGGAGGGCATCGAATCAATGCACTGCACCAAGTGCATCTCCATGGCAAAGGCTCTCGCCGAATCGGACACGGGCATTATTGCCGAGTTCAAACGTAAATCGCCCTCGAAAGGATGGATAAAAGAGGGGGGGAAGGCAAGCGAGATTCCGCTGGCATACCAGCAGAACGGAGCTTCGGCAATCAGCATCCTGACCGACGAGAGGTACTTCGGCGGCTGCGACGCTTTTATCACTGAAGCCCGCCGCTCGGGCGTAAACATCCCGGTATTATATAAAAACTTTATCATCGACGAGTATCAGTTGTATCAGGCTTGCGGTTGTGGTGCATCTGCCGTATTGCTGATTGCAGCATGCCTGTCGAAGAAGGAATGTGCCCGGCTGATGGATTCGGCCCGCCAACTGCACCTTGAAGTGCTATTGGAAATGCACAGCGAACGCGAACTGGAATATGCGGCATTAGAACCTGATATGTACGGTATCAACAACCGCAACCTCGGCACCTTCGCCACCGACACGGACAATTCGTTCCGCTTTGCCGGGTTGCTCCCGGAAAAGGCCGTTAAGGTAAGCGAGAGCGGCATATCCGATGCAGAAACGGTGAGGACCCTGCGGCAAGCTGGTTACCGCGGGTTCCTAATAGGTGAAAACTTCATGAAAACAAACGAGCCCGGCAAGGCTCTTAACCATTTTATCAACAGCTTATGATTATCAAAGTCTGCGGTATGCGCGACGGGGAAAACATCCGTCGGGTAAGCGAGTTAGGAATCGACTGGCTCGGTCTCATCTTCTGGCCGCAATCACCACGTTATGTCTCCATGGTGCCGACACATGCCGGCATCATCCCCGACAGGGCTGCAACCGGTAGCGAACAAGCGGGCAGCACCATAAAGAAAGTGGGCGTATTCGTTGATGACAGCGCCCAAAACATCATTACACACGTGGTCAACTACCGGCTCGACCTCATCCAGCTGCATGGGAACGAATCGTCCGTCTTGATAAACAACCTGCGGGCTACGTTCTCCGACAGCATTCAAAAAGAGCTGAAAATCATCAAGGCCGTCAGCGTGGCATCAGCCGACGACTTGCCGGTCTGCAAGCAATACGAGGAATGTGTCGACTTCTTCCTCTTCGACACCAAATGCCAGTGTAACGGCGGAAGCGGAAAACAGTTCGACTGGTCGGTCCTTGAACAATACAACGGCAACATACCTTTCCTGCTAAGCGGCGGCATAGGCCCCGGCGACGCGGAACGCATAAAAGCCTTCCGGCATCCGAAACTGGCAGGCATAGACCTCAATTCGCACTTTGAGACGGAGCCGGCACAAAAAGACATCGCGGCATTGGCCAGCTTTATCGGGCAGCTCAGAAAATAAAGTTGCAATTCATTTTAAACCCAAAAACAAGCCAATATGAACAAAATCAATAAATTATTCAGCGAAAAAAAAGACGAGAAAATCCTCTCGCTCTACTTCTGTGCCGGATGCCCTACGCTGGAAAGCACAGCCGAAGTCATCTGCACGATGGAACGCCGGGGTATCTCCATGATCGAAGTGGGCATTCCATTCAGCGACCCGCTGGCCGACGGGCCGGTCATACAAGGCGCAGCGACACAGGCACTGAAAAACGGAATGAACCTCAAGACACTTTTCGCACAGTTAAGAGGCATCAAAGACCAAGTGCATATCCCCTTGATACTCATGGGGTACCTGAACCCCATCCTAATATACGGCATCGAGGAATTTTGCAAGAGCTGCATAGACAGCGGCGTAAGCGGGGCCATCATTCCCGACCTGCCATTTAAAGACTACCTGGAAACCGTAAAGCCCATCGCCGACAAATACGACCTGCGCATCATCATGCTGATTACGCCGGAAACGAGCGAAGAACGCATCCGCTTCATCGATGAACATACCGACGGGTTCATTTACATGGTATCTTCTGCCGCCATTACCGGTGCCCAACAGCATTTCGACGATGCCAAGCAAGAGTATTTCCGCCGCATCAACGCCATGGACTTGCGCAATCCGAGAATGATTGGATTCGGCATCTCGAACAAACAGACGCTCGAAAGCGCACAGAAAAATGCTTCCGGCGCTATCATCGGAAGCAAGTTCGTTACTTTGCTCAACGAAAGTAAAGATGCTGATGAAGCGATTGACAAATTATTCGATGCACTGGAGAGGTAAACCACACACGGAAAAAACGGTATAAAAGGAGGAATATTTGAGTATTTGATAAAAAATCATATATTTTTGAACGTTTTTTTATTATTATAAAAAGAAGTATTCGTAAATTTGCAATCATAAAAACAAACGTTTTACCATAGAATCAATAATATATTGGGAGTATTTTTCATTAAGGGTTAATGACATTCCCTCATTGTTTAGTAGTAATGAACCAGACCGAGTCTGTGAAGATCCGGTCTGTTTTTTTAATCCCGCCCGAAACGACTAAAAACTATCAACAAATATATGAAGAATCTGAAATTATTGCTGATTTGCATGCTGTTCCCACTCATTGCATCTGCCAGTGTCTGGGACACGCAATATAAGCAAATCGAACAAAGTATCAAGCAACCAGAGTTTGCTAACCGGGAGTTTCTGATTACAAAATACGGTGCGAGCCCGAAAGCTTCTGCCGCAGCCAATCAGAAAGCGATAAACAAAGCGATTGACGCCTGCACGAAAGCCGGCGGCGGCAGGGTGGTTGTACCTGCCGGCACATTCAATACCGGAGCCATCCACATCAAGAGCGGTGTAAACCTCGTTGTCACGAAAGGCGCCACGCTCCAGTTTGTATTCGACACTAAGCTCTACCCTATCGTCCCTACGCGATGGGAAGGCCTTGACTGCTGGAACATCAGCCCTTGCATCTATGCATACAAAGCTACAGACATAGCCATTTCCGGCGAGGGCATCATTGACGGCGGAGGTACCAACGAAACTTGGTGGAAATGGTGTGGAGCCCCCCATTTCGGGTGGACAGAAGGCACGATAAGCCAGCGCAACGGTTCGCGTGCACGCTTATTGAAATACGCTGAAGACGGTATTGACATGAACAAACGGAAATTCGGCCCGGAAGACGGCCTGCGCCCGCAGTTGGTTAACTTCAACCAATGCGAGAACGTACTCATCGAGAACGTAACGATGCTGCGTTCGCCGTTCTGGGTTATCCACCCATTGCTCTGCAAGAACGTTACGGTGCGCGGTGTACACGTCAATAACGACGGCCCCAACGGGGACGGTTGCGACCCCGAATCGTGCGACGGCGTACTAATAGAGAACTGTTTCTTCAATACCGGCGACGACTGCATCGCCATCAAGAGCGGCCGCAACAACGACGGGCGCCTTTGGAGCAAACCGTCGGAAAACATCATCATCCGCAACTGCGAAATGCAGAACGGACACGGAGGCGTGGTTATCGGCAGCGAAATCAGTGGTGGATGCCGCAACGTTTTCGCCGAAAATAATAAGATGGACTCCCCGGAACTGGACCGCGTTATCCGCATCAAGACCAATACCTGCCGCGGCGGCATCATCGAGAACATCAACGCCCGCAACATCACGGTGGGACAATGCAAAGAGGCCGTATTGAAAATCAATCTCGACTATGAGCCCAACGAAATATGCTGCAGAGGCTTTATACCTACTGTACGCAACGTGAACCTGGAAAACATCACTTGCGAAAAGAGCAAATACGGCGTGATGATCGTAGCACTCGACACCGCCACCTACGTTTACGACATCAACGTAAAGAACTGTAAGTTCAACGGTGTGGAAGCAGGCAACTATATCAAAGGTATGACCCGCAACGTTAATTTAGATAACCTCTACATCAACGGGGGGCTGTCGCTGCTGAAAATGCCTTATAAGAACTACAGCCAGTGGATGACAGCTTCGGAGATGAAGCGAGTGCCGGAATCATACCTGCTTGACTTCTCTACAAAGCCGAAATGGAGTTATGTAATGGGTATCGAGCTGGAGGCTATGCTCGATACCTATTTGAAATACGGTGGTGAGGATATCCGCAAATACTGCCAGATGTACACTGATACCATGATTAATGCAAAGGGTGAGATCACGGGATACAGGCTGGAGGACTATAACCTTGACCAAATCCGCACCGGCCATTTCGTGGCACGCATGTACCAGCATTATCCGGAACAGAAGAACCTGAAAGCCATGGAGACACTCATGAAGCAGATGCAGAAGCAACCGCGAACGAAGGAAGGCGTATACTGGCACAAGGCCATTTATGCTTATCAAGTATGGCTGGACGGCATCTTCATGGGACTGCCCTACTCTGCCTTAACGGCCAACATGCTGCTGAAAGGGAAAAAAGCACAAAAGATATACGACGATGCCGTAGACCAGATAAAGAAAACCTACGAACGCACTTACGACCCGAAAACCGGACTTAACCGCCATGCCTGGGACGAAACAAACTCGATGTTCTGGGCCGACAAATCAACAGGACAAAGCCAGCACTGCTGGGGACGGGCGCAAGGGTGGTACACGATGGCACTCATCGAACTGCTCGACGCACTGCCTGAAGACTACGCGCGCCGCAATGAGGTAATCGAGATTCTGAACAAAGACTTGAGCAGCATCATAAAATGGCAGGACAAGAAAAGCGGCGTGTGGTATCAGGTGATGGATACGCCCGAAGGAAAAGGCAACTATCTTGAATCTACCTGTTCGTCGATGTTTGCCTACGCATTGCTGAAAGCTTACCGAAAAGGATATGTCGGGGCGAAGTTCAGGGATGCAGGCATCAAGGCCTACAAGGGTATCATCAACAACTTCATAAGAGTAAACCCCGACAGTACCATCTCGCTGACCCAATGCTGTTCGGTGGCCGGTCTCGGCCCCGGCGCCGGGCCTTACGTGAAGAAACCGAACCTAAGGCGCGACGGCTCATACCAATACTATCTGAGCGAACCGATACGCGACAACGACGCAAAAGGCATCGGCCCGTTTATATGGGCATCGCTCGAAATGGAAATGTTAGGATACGACACGGAAAATACGACAGCCGGCATCAACCGCCAGGCTGTCGTAATGCGTAATAACCCTATCGTTACCGAAGCTGATGCACTGGCAGCATTCACCGTGGGCAACGGCCATTTCGCCACGACGGTAGACATTACAGGACTACAAAGCTACCCTTTTGATTACGAGGCAGGTGTGCCTCTTACAGCGATGTCGGACTGGGGCTGGCATTCATTTAAAAACACCGCCTTGCTGAAGCCGTCGGAAACCGAAAAGGCTTTCGACCTCGGGCATGGGCACCAAGAGGTTTACGCCGTAGAGTACAAAAAGGGCGGGCGCCAGCAGGAAGCAACCAACTATTTCCGCGTAAACCCCCACCGCCTGAACCTGGGCACCATAGGGCTCGACATCAAAGGCAAGGACGGGAAACAGTTTCCATTAAAGCAGATAAAGAACATCCGCCAGGAACTGCAATTATGGAATGGCAAGATTGAATCGACTTACCAAATAGACGGCGAAAAGGTGGAGGTAACTACCTCATGTGCACAGAACAAGGACCAACTGTTCGCCAGAATAAAAACAAACTTACTCGCAAATCAAACAGCAACTATCGCTTTCCGGTTCTCTTACCCATCGGGCAAGCATGCCGATGACGGCAACGACTGGACCAAACCGGAATTACACCAATCGAGAATCATCGCTTCTACCGACCATTCTGCCGTCATTGAACGGACAATAGACGATACCCGCTATTACGTAAGGGTGGAATGGGAAGGCAAGGCTTCATTTACGGAAAACGCTCCCCACTACTTCACCTTATCAACCCAAGAGAATACGCTTACTTTCTGCGCGGAATATACTGAGAAGGAAAATAAAAGCACCACGGCATTCGAGTACGACCAAGCTTTGAAAGCGGTCATGAGATGGTGGCCACGCTGGTGGAACGCTGGTGCAATAGTGGATTTCTCGCAATGCACGGATGCACGCGCCGCCGAACTGGAACGGCGCGTAGTGCTATCACAATACCTTACGCAAATAAACTGTGCCAACCAGACACCGCCGCAGGAGACCGGGCTTACCTACAACTCATGGTACGGCCGGCCACATCTGGAAATGACATGGTGGCATGCGGTGGATTTCGCGCTCTGGAACCGTCCGGACATGGTGGCCCGGCTGCTCGACTGGTACAACACCACAGCTTTTGCCGAGGCAAAGAAAATTGCAGCACGCCAAGGGTTCAAGGGTGCCCGATGGATGAAGATGACCGACCCGTGGGCCGGCGAAGCTCCCTCGAACACGGGGTCGTTCCTGCTGTGGCAACAACCCCACTACATCTACTTGGCCGAGGAAATGTACCGTGCCAACCCTACAGCCGAAACACTGAAAAAATACGGCGAACAGGTGGAAGCTACGGCCGAATTCATGGCCGACTTCACCAGCTACGACCCGAAAAGCAAGCAGCACTACCTTACGGGTGGAACCGCCATGCAGGAGTCGATGTCGAAAGACTTCTCTTATAACCACCCGTTTGAACTGTCCTATTGGAGCTACGGCCTGCACATCGCACAGCTCTGGCGCGAACGGAGAGGCATTGGGCGCAACCCCGAGTGGGATAGCATCCGCCTTACCCCGATAGCGGAAGCCAACGGTATCTACACTGCCGGGCTGCCGATTATCCCGTTTAGCAACGCGGCTAAGGCTGCCTCCTTCGACCCGTTTATAACGCCCGAGCAGAACGGGAGCAAAGAGATTTCGAAAGAAGATTTCGAACTGAAATCACGTAGCGACCATCCTGCTGTACTGGGAGCTTACGGGCTGCTGCCCACTGCCACCTCGGCACGCGTCATCAAAGATGCAAAGAAAATGAACGCCACGCTGCAATGGGTGATGAAAAACTGGAATTGGGACACGACATGGGGATGGGACTATGGCATGATAGCCATGTGCGCCGCCCGACTCGGAGAAACGGAGACAGCGCTCAATGCCCTGTTAATAGATAAAGGGAAAAACACCTATCTCATCAACGGACACAACTTCCAAGAGCCCAAACGGCTGCGCCTGTACCTCCCCGGCAACGGCTCTCTGCTTAATGCCGTGGCCATGATGTGCGCCGGATGGGACGGTTGTACGGAACCCAACAACCCCGGATTCCCGAAAGATGGCAACTGGAACGTACGCTGGGAAGGACTGCAGCGCATGCAATAACAAAACAAACAGGACATGACGAGAACTACTACAACCATCGGAGCCTTGATGCTCTGTGCGGCATCAATGGCGCAAGTACCTGCCTTCCCCGGTGCCGAAGGCTTCGGCCGCTACGTTACGGGCGGCCGCGGAGGAAAGGTAATACATGTAACCAACCTGAACGACAGTGGGAAGGGGTCGCTCCGCGAAGCATTGGCTACCAGCGGGAAACGTATTATCGTGTTTGACGTGGCTGGGAATATCGTACTGAAATCCGGTATTTCCATCAGCAAAGGCGATGTGACCATCGAAGGGCAGACGGCTCCCGGCGACGGCATCTGCATAACGAACTTCAGTACGCAATGCAGCGCCTCGAATGTTATCGTACGCTTTCTCCGCTTCCGCCTGGGCGACCAAGGTACGGCCAGCGACGGGACAAACGACCAAGACACCTTTTGGGGGCGCAATCAGAGCAACATCATGATTGACCACTGCTCAATGAGCTGGTCGACCGACGAATGCTCCTCATGGTACGATAATGCCAACTTCACCATGCAATGGTGCATCCTTTCCGAGAGCCTCGCCAACGCCGGACACGAAAAAGGCTCGCACGGCTACGGAGGCATCTGGGGCGGCCATAACGCCACCTTCCACCACACGCTCCTCGCCGGCCACAACAGCCGCAACCCGCGGTTCTGCGGCAGCCGCTTCTGCAACAAAGAAGACATTGAACTCGTGGACTACCGCAACTGCGTAGTATACAACTGGGGACAGACCAACAGCGGATATGCGGCCGAGGGCGGACGGTACAACTTCGTGAACAACTACTATAAGAGTGGCCCCGGCACGGCTAACGGGCTGAAATACCGCATCTTCCAAGCCAGTGCCGACGACGGGAAGAACAATCAGGCAAAGGGTGTTCACGGGTATTTCTACGTGAGCGGGAATTACATGGAAGACAAAGGTGAAAACTGGGACTGGAACGGCTTTATAGTGGACAACCGCAACAATGCCTCAATGACAAAAACCAAAATCAAGTCGGACACGATTTACCCTTACGGAACGGTAACTACCCACACTGCTGCCAAGGCTTTTGAGAAGGTACTGGCCTATGCCGGTGCTTCGCATAAACGCGATGATGTAGACCGGCGCGTAACGATGGAAGCACAAGAACGGATATCGCTGTATACCGGCAGCATCAGCGGTATCGGGGGCATCATCGACAGCCAGCAGGATGTGGGCGGATGGCCCGGACTGGCAGGAGGAACGAAAGCTGCGGACAGCGACAACGACGGCATGCCCGACGCATGGGAAACAGCGAACGGACTGAACCCGGATGACGCCAGCGATGCTGCGGCCTACTCTATCGACCCCAAGGGGTATTATACCAACATAGAGGTTTACTGCAACAGTTTGGTACAGGATATCATGCTGGCAGGAAACGAGGATGCCGAGAGCCCCGTAAACGACTACTATCCACGCTACGTGACAGAAAACGGCACCGTGGTAGAGGCCATTAATGCTGCCGGTATCCCCGACGTGAATCCCGGTACGACGCCCGAAATTCCCAGCGAACTTGCGTATGAAATATCGCAAACGACGCACGGAACAGACTGGAGCTTTGCCGGCGATATCAGTATAAGCAACGCTAACGGGAAAACGTATGCAGCCGGAAAAGAAAACGGTATCAAATATTCTGCCGGCACACAATATACAATACACCTGCCGGCCAACGTGCACATCACGGCAATCGACTTCACCGGATACAACAACTACGGGGAGACCGACGCTTATTTGGCAGAAGTGAACGGAACAAGCTACGGAACAAGCGATTACGTTTTCCCACAGAAAGATGCAGAAGGCAACTATACGCTAAAGACGCACACAGTAAGACTGCCGGTCCCGGCCACTTCTTCGCTGACTTTCACGCCACAAGGAAAACAGGTAGTACTGACAATCACCCTGAAAGGATACAGCACATCCACAGGCATCGCTATGCCGGACATGCCAACCGAAAGCATCAGCAAGTATTACAACTTGCAGGGCATGGAAATCGGACAACCGAAAAAAGGGATTTATATCCGGATAGACCGGACGGCAAACGGTAAAAAAACGGTGCGCAAAATCCTTAATAAATGAATGGTGCGTCCAAATAAGCTTTGTCTCCGGAAATCCCCATTGCCGAACCAGTAGGCCGGAACAAAAGGAAAACGCATAGATACCCGAGTTCGGGATAAGCCATTTACGTTTTTGTAGTAAGAAACGGAAGGGATTGCAGCCCCTAAGGCAAGCTAAAGGCAGCAGACGGATAAGGGGCGGGAAAGAAATATTGCAATAAATCAGAGAAATATTGCAATATTTGTTTCNNTCCGCCGCGGCGGTGGTCATCCACCATGAACACGTCCGGTGGCTGACAACAGGAAACTGCCGCTTTTGATTTTTGGCCATTTTTCTGAGATAAATGGCCAAAAATCTCAGAAAAATGGCCAAAAATCAAAACAGCGTGTATCCCCCGGCCCTGCACAGGCAGGGTTGTTGCAATGCAAAGAGGGCGGAGAAAGCCCGAATAACGGGAGGTGCTTATCCCGAACTCGGGTATAGATAGCTTATAACGGACAAACAAAAAGAACCACAAAAACTGAGCGATTCAGTCTTTGTGGTTCTTTATATTATTATCCCTTATGCCATTGCTGCCGGAAATCTGTTACATAGCAGGCAGCATGGCTGCAAGGAGATTTACATGCTGGGCAGTTCAAACCATTTTATATAACAGAAATCTTGGCGGTGCGGCAGCTTGCTGTTCTTCGGATACATACGTACCGCACTCTTGAACGAGCCTGCTTGATTCGGTTCGAGTTTGCCTTCAAATATGAAATTGTTGCCTTCACGCCCTACAACATCGAATGGGACGATACTCAAGATACGCTCCTCGCCGTTCTTATCGGTTGTGACATTAACCATCTCAAGGCCGACGGCATCGTCAAGCCCTTGCTCATTGATGACATATCGCATGCTGTATTCCTGTCCCGTCTCTACCCCCGTTGCCGGAACCGACCATTCTGCCGACACGACATTAATGGCATCCCAACGTTCGGCTACAGTTTCTTTCCAAAGAGCTATCTCCTTGGCCATGCGGTTGTCATTGGCAGACAACTCCTTGAAACGGGCAGCCTCCTTTACGTAGAACTTATCATAGTAATCATCGAGCTGGCGCTTCATTGTATAGTGGGGAGCTATCTGGGCTATCGAGTTTTTGATTACCTTTATCCAGCCTTCGCTATATCCCTTCTTGTTCTTTTTATAATATAACGGGATGATTTCGTTCTCCAATAAACTATAGATTGTAGCTGCATCCAGCTGGTCCTGATATCCCTGATTCTGGTAGGTGCGCTTTTCGGTAAGCGCCCAACCGGCACCCTCGCGGTAGCCTTCGAGCCACCAACCGTCAAGTACGGAAAGGTTGACAACGCCGTTCATCTCGGCTTTTTCACCCGACGTACCGGAGGCTTCGAGCGGACGGGTCGGGGTGTTCATCCAAATGTCCACGCCCGATACCAAACGGCGGGCAAGCAGGAAATCATAATCCTCAAGGAAGATAATCTTGCCTAAGAACTCCGGACGCTGGCTGATTTCATAAATCTTCTTAATCAATCCCTGTCCTGCCCCGTCTGCCGGATGGGCTTTTCCTGAGAAAAGGAACTGTACCGGATGCTCCGGGTCGTTCACAATCTTCGACAAACGGTCGAGGTCTGTAAAAAGCAGATGTGCGCGCTTATATGTGGCAAAGCGGCGGCAGAAACCGATGATCAGCGCATTAGGATTAATGCGGTCGAGCAAAGAGAGCACGCGCAAGGGGTCGCCTTGATTGCGAAGCCATGTCTCGCGGAACTGTTCACGGATATAGTCAACGAGTTTCAACTTCAGTTCCATGCGGGTAGACCATATTTCCTCGTCAGGAACATTATAGATGGCCTCCCAAATACTCTGGTTGCTTTGGTCGCTGATAAACGTCCCACTAAAATACTTCGCATAAAGCCTTCGCCACTCCGAGGCAGCCCAAGTCGGGAAATGCACACCGTTTGTTACATACCCTACATGGTTTTCTTCTGGGTAATAGCCATTCCAAATCGGGGAGAACATCTTCTGGCTTACCCAGCCGTGCAGCTTGCTCACGCCGTTAACTTCCTGACAGGTGTTGCAGGCGAAGGTAGACATACAGAACCGCTCGCTGTGGTCTGAAGGGTTCGTACGCCCCATCCCGATAAACTCATCCCACGAAATTCCTAACTTCGCAGGATAATTACCCATATATTTACCGAACAAATCCTCATCGAAATAGTCGTGACCGGCAGGCACCGGCGTATGTACCGTGTAAAGCCCCGAAGCACGTACAAGCTCTAAAGCCTGGTTGAACGTCAGGCCGTCGTCTATATAGTCACACAGGCGCTGCAGGTTGCAAAGCGCAGCATGCCCTTCGTTGCAATGATAAACGTCTTTCTTTATGCCAAGTTTCTTCAAGAGCAGCATACCACCGATACCCAAAAGTATTTCTTGCTTCAGGCGGTTCTCCCAGTCACCCCCATAAAGAGAGTGGGTTATCGGTTTATCAAACTCTGAGTTCATCTCATTATCCGTATCCAACAGGTAAAGCGTAACACGGCCAACGTTTACACGCCAAACATAAGCATGCACCAAATAGTTCGTATAAGGAACGTCGATAACCAACGGGTTGCCGTCTTTATCCAACTGGCGCTCAATCGGCAGCGAACTGAAATTCTGGGCTTCATACTTAGCAATCTGCTGCCCATCCATGCTCAAGCTTTGGGTAAAATACCCGAACCGGTAAAGGAAACCGACGGCACACATGTCTACATTGCTGTCAGATGCTTCCTTGACATAGTCGCCGGCAAGCATACCGAGGCCTCCGGAGTAAATCTTCAACGCCGAATGGATACCATACTCCATACAGAAATAGGCAACAGAAGGCCGTCCGGTATCCGGGGTAACATCCATGTACTCGCGGAACTGGCCGTAAACAGCTTCTATCCGCTTCATGAGCGCCTTGTCTTTCACGATCTCTTCCTTACGGTCGAAACTGAGGCGTTCGAGCAAAAGCACAGGATTATGACGGACATCATGATACAGCTGCGGATCAAGGTCCCTGAACAAATCCCTCGCTTCGTAACTCCATACCCACCACATGTTATGGGCTATCTCATCCAGACATTTCAATTGTTCTGGAAGGCTGGATTTCACCGTCATCTCCCTCCATTGAGGAGAATTAGCATAATCTGCTTTAATTTTCATAATCTCTCAAATTAAATTATTACTTCTATTTAATATTCAAGTCTTTTATACGCTGACGCGCCTTGGATAAAGCTATGTCGTAAGCCGTATAATAATATTGTATAAATTCACTCCACAACGCTTTTTCCGAAAGCGCACTGGCATTATTCCGCGCAGCTTCGATTTGCTTCTTGGTGAAATGGGAAAATTCCGCTACAGCGTCTTTGATACCATCTGCAACCTCTGAATAGTTATAATCCGTGCGATGGATAACCTTCACACCGTCTCCCAACTCACCATAGCCTCCCAGAACTTTGTTTACCCAAAGCCCGAAACCCGCCAAGTCTGTTGTAATACAAGGCACCTTAAATGCTATCGCTTCTAATGGGGTATAGCCCCAAGGCTCATAATATGAAGGATAAATACAAAGATCGTTCCCCAGCACTATATCATAGTAGCTCATATCAAGAATTCCATCCTTCCCGTCAAGGTAACAAGGCAGGAAGATGACTTTCACGTGGTCTTCCTTACGATTATGCATATCAAAATACTTCATCATGCCTAATACGTTGTCGTGACTCATCTCATGAAGCCAATGGGTTACCTGCGGCACTTCGAGGGGGACGTCGTAACGTTCACCGCTCTTTAACCGGTCTGCCAAATCCTTACGTGGCTCTCCTACCCACCCGGGCACCTCTATAAAAGCAAGAACCTTTTTCTTTAGATCTTTGTCTCTTAACAATCTGTTCATTGCTTCAATGTATACGTCTACGCCCTTATTGCGGAACTCATACCGCCCACTTGTAGATATAATCAGCGTATCATCACCGAGGTTCTCGCCCAACAGGGCATTAGCTACTTCAAGCAAACGTTTACGGGCCAGCTTGCGTTTCTTGTTGAACGCTACCGGAGGGGGGACAAAACTATTATCAAATCCGTTCGGCAATACGACATCGACAGGCTTATCAAGCAGCTCTTCACATTCTTTTGCCGTAATATCACTCACCGTGGTAAAGCAATCAACATGCATTGCCGTCTGCTTCTCGATAGAATGCTTGCTTTGCATATTGAGTTCGCTCGCCATCTGGTCACCATTGTATGCAAAAAGATAGTCATACAGCGGCTTCATGTTACCGGCTATGCTACGCCCTATGCTTGTTGCATGGGTCGTGAAAACTGTACCTATCTGCGGGAGTTTATTATTGATGTAAAGCAATCCAAGCCCCGTCATCCATTCATTCCCGTGATAGACAACCGACTCATTCCCGGAAAGATTGTAATTATAAAAACTTTCAACGACCAATGCAGCTGAATACGAGAACATGGAAGCTTCATCATAATCTCCATAAGCATGCAGACCGTCTACTTGGTAATGCTCCCACAGCCAAGTATATATAGCGTCTTTATCTCCAAAAAAGGGCTGAAAATCCACCAAGATTGCAATCGGTTCACCAGGTACGTCCCATCTGCCGATTTTAACACGCAGACCAGCTCCTTCAGCCGCTTTTCTCCAATCCTGGAATAATTCATCACTTTCTTGGAAATAGGGATGTTCATCTTCGTATGGGAAATCAGGGCCTATGAATATTATTCTGTCGCGCATCATGTCCTGAAGTGTCTTCGCCCGCGTAGAAAGGACAGTATATATACCTCCTACTTTATTACAAACTTCCCAACTTGATTCAAAGATATAGTCTGGAATCAATCGTTCTTTAACCATTTTAATACCTACAATATAGTGCTTACAAAGGTAAGCATTTTTTTTATATACCACCAATAAAACAACTTATATTTTTTTAAAATTAATGCAATTAATGATTTATATTTAGTATATTTGCAAATGAATTTATTTAATTGGGAATACATGAAAAGGATTCGCTTTACCGCTATACTGGCAATGTGCAGTTTATTATTGCACGCGCAAACCGCAAGTTCTCCATTTAAAGGATATTTTTATAACAAGGAGTACAATGTTTATTTGCGGATAAATTTCTATGACAACATAATGGTACCCGAACATGAAATTTTTGGTAATCTCCCAGGGTATATAGGAAAAGAAGGGAACAGCTTCTTCTGGCTCATTACCGAAGTTAAGGGCATCAATGAGAAACAAGCAAATATCAACGTTGTCAATGACTATGGAAGCGAAGACTTCACCGCAACTTTTTCCATGGAAAATGACAGCACCTATATCCTAAAGCAAGAAAGCGGCAGTATTCTGAAAGTCCCAAATAAAGGAAAATGGCAAAAGCTCCCGAAGATAGTTAAATTCATCAAGCATTGAGAACTGTGCCCTCCTGCATGTAAAAACAGGAAAAGCATCCGTCCAGATAGCCGTACAAAAGGCATAAGGAGGCGTAAGGACGGCATAAAAAGAGCGTACTACAACAAAAAAGCCCCGGTCCGGAAACGGAACCGGGGCTCCACATTGAAAAGGAGGCGGCTTCCTACTCTCCCGCATTGCATTGCAGTACCATCGGCGCAGGCGGGCTTAACTTCTCTGTTCGGGATGGGAAGAGGTGGGGCCCCGCAGCAATAACCACCTGATTAAGCGGTTTGATATATCGGACACACAAGGACGGAAAGGTAATAAAACATTAATACCCTGGAATAAGGGGGGGCATGCAGAAACAACATCCCACACGGCGGAAAGCATGCAGGGCGGGGAAGTGTACGGGCAATTAGTAGCGCTCGGCTTTGACGTCGCCGTCTTTACACCTGCGCCCTATCAACGTCGTAGTCTGCGACGGCCCTTAAAGGAGCCCTAATCTTGTGGACGGCTTCGCACTTAGATGCTTTCAGCGCTTATCCGTACCAGACGCGGATACCCGGCGGTGCACCTGGCGGCACAACCGGCAGACCGGAGGTCTGTCCGCCACGGTCCTCTCGTACTAGTGGCGGCGCCACGCAAGACTCCTGCGCCCACGATAGATAGAGACCGAACTGTCTCACGACGTTCTGAACCCAGCTC
>DBRC01000048.1 GCA_002305505.1 Prevotella sp. UBA1378
ATTTTATCCCGAACTCAGGTTGAAAAGGATTTCCTCGGGCAACATCGAAGATAAAGGCCAACCGCTGACCAACCTCTGGACGGGGAACGAACAGATTAGCTGGACCACGGGCGAGAACAACTCGGTTGTAGTGGCCGCAGAGAAATTCGCTTCTGCCACTGCCGGCATGAAACTGCGCATGAGCTTTACCGGACTGAAAATCGGCGCCCAAGGCCGTATCCTGCACGGATGGACGGCATTCCAGGATGCCAATACATACGAGAAACTACCATCAAAATGGGGGAACTACTACGAATTCAATATCACGGAAACGATGCTCGCCGACTTGAAGGGCGACGGACTGCGCGTATCCGGGGTGGGATATACGCTGACCTCCGTCGACTTGGTTGACCCGGATAAAGAATACAATGTGGTGGCCGAAGCGGACAGGAACGACATCAAGGCGTGGGAACCCGGGGAAACGCCTAAAATAACGGTGACGCTGACAAACAGGGAAAGTGCAGGGGTTACCGTCACCGTCGACGTGCAACTAATGACCGACATGTATACCGACTACAGGAGCTACTCGCAGGAGGTGAGCATAGGCGCCGGCGAAACCAAGAACGTGGATACACCGCTGGAACTGGAGCCCGGATTCTACCGCATGGTGGTCAATGCCAATCATAACAACGTATGCACATACACCATCGGCTACGACCCGACGGCCATCGGATGCAAGGACGACAGCCAGCCCGACTTCTGGACCTACTGGGACGCAGGAAAGGCCGGACTGGCCGAAATCGCACCGGAATTCACCATCGAAGAGGAGATGGCCGACTACAGTACCGCCAACAGGAAAGTTTACCGCGTATCCATGAAGTCGTACCCCGACAGTGCAGGAGGCAGCCCCGTGACCATCCGCGGCTACTATGCAGAACCTGTTGCCGCAGGAACATACCCGGCCATCGTGCGCTTTCAAGGCACGGACAACGGCACGGCTACTCCGCCGTGCATCGGAGGCGACGACCAGCCCGGATGGTGCGAACTGATTATATCCACCCGCGGGCAGATGCTCAACAGGGTGGCCGGCGACAATATATACGGCACAGACTTCTACGGTTATGGGTTCGGCGACCTCGACAGGCATTACTACCGGGGGGCTTACCTCGACTGTGTGAGGGCCATCGACTTCATAGCCAGCCGGGAAAAGGTTGACAGTGACAATATCTTCGCCGCCGGGGGGAGCCAAGGGGGATGCTTCACTTACGTGGCCGCCGGACTGGACAACCGCCTGAAGGCCATCGCGCCTTCCATTACGGGCCATGCCGACTTCCGCCATACGATGGAGACCGTTGCCTGGCCAACGAACATCTTCAAGGCCAAGCAGCAGGAGCTGGGCTGGACCGACGAACAACTCTTCAGCTTCCTGTCTTACTTCGACACGATGAACTTCTCGTCGCGCATCACTTGCCCCGTCATCACCAACTTCAGCCTGCAAGACCAAACCGACGGCCCCCACTTGAACATCGCACCGTATAATCTGCTTGTCAACGTGCCCGCCGAAGACAAAGCGTATTCCGTCAACGCCTTCCTCGGCCACTCCACACCGGCCACATGGCCCGCCACTTACATGGCTTTTTTCCAAAACTACCTTTCCAAAACGGTGGACAACAGCTACACCTTATCGGTTCCGGAAGCAGGATGGAGCACGCTCTATCTCGGTTTTGACGCCATCGTGCCGGAAAATGTCGAGGTATGCACCGTGAAAGCTATTACCGAAGAGGCTGTCGTGCTGACACCGTTCAGGCACGAAACAGGCCGGCGCACCGTGATTCCCAAAGTTACGCCCGTTGCCGTGAAGGCCACGGAGGGCAGTTATACCTTCAGCGAGAGCGCCGCCATACAGGACGGCGACCTCCGCATAAGCGGCACTAATCTGCTCAAAGGGGTTCTCCATGACACACCGTCCGCAACACTGGGCACTATCTCGGCATTGGCCCGTATAGGCGGCACGACGGGATTCTATCCTGTGGAAAACAGTGTCATCTTCCCGGCGAACAAAGCCTACCTGCCCCAAGCCACACAGGGAGCCAAACCTTATTCGCTGAGGTTCGACGGCACGTCGACCGGCATTGCGACCGCTATCCTGCCGACAAGCGGAAATGTCAAGTATACATTGGGCGGGCTGCGTACTAACAGTCCGGAAAGCGGCTTATACATTATCAACGGAAGGAAAATAATCGTAAAATAAGGACATCATGAAAAAAGAATATATCAGTCCGGCCACCGAATGGCTGAACATGGAAACAGCAAGCATACTGGCCGCTTCGGCATACCAGATACCAAACGAGTGGGGCTCGGGAAACAGTATCAACGAGACGGGGCAAATACTCTCAGCACCGGACAGCCCAAGCGTTTTCGACGACAATGCCGGCGAGGACTAACCCTCCGCAATACCTTTCTTTATGTACTCCGAAGGCAGTTCTCCGTATTTCTCCTTGAAATACTTGGAGAACTGCTTCGGCGACAAGCCCACCTGGTAAGCCACCTGGGAGATATTCGTTTCACCGTGCTTGTCCATCAGGTCTTTCCCTCTCGTGATACGGATGGAACGTACAAACTCCAACGGGGCCGAACCGGTGACGGCCATCAGTTTTTTGTACAGGTGGGCACGGCTCATGCCTGCGTCCTTGCTCAGCTGCTCCACACTGTACTCCGCATCGTCCAAATGCTCTTCCACCAGCCGGGTCACCTTGGAAACCAGTTTTATGGCTTCGGCATTCTCGGCCATTACTGCCTCCTTGATTTCCCTTCTCAGGTTACGCTTATACCTGCCCACAAGGAAATAAGCTGCCGCTATCAATAACAGGCAATAAAACGCGACTGCCCATGCCGACTGCCAGAAAGGAGGGCGTATGCGGATATCTAACACCGCCGGGAGATACCGCCCCGAAGCTGCCGCTTCGGCCGCCCTCACCTCCAGGCGGTAACGGCCGGGCGCCAGCTTGTTGAACGTGATGCGGTTCCCGTCCACCGCTATCCAGCGGCCGTCCCCATTCAGCTGGTACAGATACCGCAGGCTGTTTTGGGCGCTGTAATCCATTGCCGATACCTCCAACGTGAAGTTCCCGGCATCATGGTCGAGCACCAAGCCGCCTTGCGTCTGCAGGCTCTTCTTCAGGATCACGTTGCCACCCGTACCTTTCTCCCCCACCCTGACGAGCCGGTTGCCCATGTACAGATGGGTAAACAACAGCTGCCGCTGGGCTATGTCGCGCTTGACGGCCGATGGCGTTACGGCCAGATAGCCGTCCATCCCCCCGAAAAGCACCTGCCCGTTCTCCAAACAAGCCACGGAACGCAGGTTGACCGCCATCCGCCCCATACCGTCGTTCACAAAGCAGGAATGACACTCGAACTCTTTCCTACCCGACTTGGCATGCTTCACTGTGATGCGGTCGATTCCCGACCTCGTCGCCACCCAAAGATTCCCTTTCTTGTCCCAAGCCATCGCCCTGATATCATTATCCGAGAGGCCTTCCTTCTCCGTTAGACGGTAGGTCATGCCGTTCCCCGTATCATAGACGGAGATGCCATCCCGCATGCCGGCCCACACACAGTGCGCACCGTCGGTAACGACTGCGTTGACCAGCCCCTCACCCAAGAAAACGCTCCCATCCTTATCCTTCAGCCTGCCGACCACGGCCCCGCCACTCCCTAACCGGAACAGACCAACACCCGTCCCTACATAAATTACGCCCGGGGCCGCTACGGCCAACGATGTAACCGTATTCGTTTTAAGGGCAGAATTACCCATATCATACTTCCTCAATGCCCCGCCGGCACTTAACGAGAAGACACCCTCGGTGGATGTGCCGAACCACATCGTTCCCTTGGCATCTTCAGCTATCGACGACACGTACAAGTGGGCCGGAAGACCGGAGGGGGAAACGAAGGCGCCGCCATGCACATAAAAGGCCCCGTCGCCATACGTCCCGAACCATACCCGCCCCTTGGAATCACGGAAAGAACAGAGGATGACGTCCGACGGTATCCTGCCGCCGCCCTTCGTATAGAAAACATAGCTATCCGCTGCCTTCCCGTACCGGGCGATTCCCTGCCCGTCCATGCCGAACCAGACAGAACCGTCGGCAGCCTCGACGATGCTGTTCACATCGGCCTCCAACCCGAAGCTACGGGGCTCGAAGGGTTGCCCGAAAAGACTGGCACGGGCAAACCCCGCCTTGCTCATTCCTACCCACAGCAATCCCGTCTCGTCTATATAAAGGCTGCTGACGTGGTTATGAGGGAGAGAATAAGGGTCGCTGATATCGTGAGTAAACTGCCTAAGGGAAGAACTGGAAAAACCGGCCACAAAGATACCGTGATTGTCGGTGCCTACCCATATCCGCCCTTCGGCATCTTCGCAGACGGCAGTAATCATCTCATGCTTTAGTGCGTCCAGCCATGGCCAACATGCCATTTCCCGGTTTCGCGTGTCATAACAAAACAGTCCGCGGGTATGCCGGGCGTATATCCACAGCCGTCCGCTGGAATCTAACAACATACACTTCTTGAACCCCTCTTTCAGGTTCACGGCTGCCATCTGCCGCAGGGTCATTGTTTGTCGGTTCACACGGTACAAGGCATTGTCGGACATCAGGAGATAGGCATCGTTGCCCGAGGCTTGCAGTTGCACGGCCTGCAGGCGGGCCGGGATGCGGGCCGTTTTCAGCCGGCGGCTGCGGAAGTCGTAGAACTGCAACGTACCGGCTGCAGAGCACCACAAGTTCTTGTCTGCATCTACAAACAAGTTGTCAATGCCCTGCTTGATACGGTACTTGCCCAAGACAAAGGCCAAGTCGGAACGGAGGCTGTCGCGGTCGCGGTCATACAACAGGACGGCCTTTGGGGTCTTCACCCACAGGTTTCCCTCGGCATCCTCCGATGTCTGTTCGATGTTATTGTTATATGTGCCCAGTTGCACCGTGGTATAGTTAGTAAAGCCATAACCGTCGTACTTGCTCAGTCCGTTGAGCGTGGAAAACCACATATAGCCGTATTTGTCCTTCATGGCCGACTGTACGAAAGGGTCCGGCAGTCCGTTTACGTTAGCCGGCTTCATGAAAACAAGCTTACTTGCCCCCATGAATTGAACGGAGAGCAGAAAGCAGGATAAAAGGTTAATACATCTCTTTATCATATCCGTTGCATTGGTTCGCATCGCAAAGATATAACAATCTCTTCAGATTCAGCCCTATTCAAGCAAAAAACAACCGCAGGGAAACAAAAAAAGCAGCAAGCAGCAACAAGTCCTACCGGAATATGACCCATACAGATACAAGATGATTCCTTAAATAAGGACCAAGGCTACCACTGTTTTCCGCCTGGGAATCAATACGCCAGTCCGGGATAAGGA
>DBRC01000045.1 GCA_002305505.1 Prevotella sp. UBA1378
TTTTGATTTTTGGTCATTTTTCTGAGATAATTGGCCAATTATCTCAAAAAAATGGCCAAAAATCATCCGGGCCGCTTTCGCTTATGCCGCCGGATTAACATCATTTTCTTATCCAGAACTCAGATTATCTTAAGAAATGCGCCAATCAAGATAAAGAATCAAAAAGATGAAAGAGATCAACACGGAAAAAGCACCAGAAGCTATCGGGCCGTATAGTCAGGCCGTAGAAGGAAACGGATTTGTATATACGTCGGGTCAGATACCGATCAATCCTCGAACAGGACTTTTGGTTGAAGGCGGTATCAAGGAACAGACACGCCAAGCGCTTGTCAATGCGCAAGCCATCCTGCGCGAAGCTGGTTTGGAGATGGGCAATGTCGTGAAAACCACGGTATACATGGCCGATATGGCCGACTTTTCAGCGATGAACGGTGTGTATGCCGAATTTTTCAGTGAACCATTCCCGGCCCGTTCGGCTATTGCCGTGAAAGCGTTGCCTAAGGGGGCGTTGGTAGAAATCGAGTGTATCGCCGCGAGATGAAGCAGTCATCGGCTTACGCAGTACGGGGGCCGGTAAAAACAAAAAGGCTATCCGAACAGTGCGCGCAGCGCCTCTTCTACCTTGCGTACGGGAATTAGCTCTATGTTGAATTTGCTGCGGTTGAAGCCCGACATGTTGTGCTTGGGGATTATCATGTGGCTGAATCCCAGCTTCTCAGCTTCAGCTACACGCTGTTCGATACGGTTGACGGGGCGCACTTCGCCACTCAGGCCCACTTCGCCGGCCATGCACCAACCGCTCTCGATGGCCGTGTCGACATTGCTCGACAATACTGCCGCAATCACGGACAGGTCAATAGCAAGGTCAGTAACGCGCAGGCCGCCGGCTATATTGATAAAGACGTCTTTTTGCATCAGTTTGAAGCCGACGCGCTTTTCGAGTACGGCAAGCAACATATTGAGCCGCCGCTGATCGAACCCTGTAGCCGAACGTTGCGGTGTACCGTAGGCAGCCGACGAAACCAGAGCCTGTGTCTCCACGAGGAAAGGGCGCACCCCCTCAATGGCCGAACTGATGGCTATACCCGACAGTCCGTCGTGTTCCTGTGTCAACAGCAGCTCTGAGGGGTTGGCTACTTGCCGCAGCCCCGTCTGCTGCATTTCGTAGATGCCCAGTTCGGAAGTGCTCCCGAAGCGGTTCTTGATGCTCCGCAGGATGCGGTACATATAATGTTGGTCGCCTTCGAACTGGATGACGGTATCCACGATATGCTCCAGGATTTTGGGGCCGGCCAGTGTCCCCTCTTTTGTGATATGTCCAATGAGGATGACCGGTACGCCGCTTGTCTTTGCAAAGCGGAGCAGGGCAGAGGCGCATTCGCGTACTTGGGCAATGGAGCCGGCCGAGCTCTCTACGTCTTCGGTTGAGATGGTTTGTATCGAGTCGACGATAATCAGCTCTGGCTGAACATCCTTGATGTGCTCGAAAATGTTTTCGAGCGAGTTTTCGCAAAGAATCATGAAACCGTCGCTTTCGTTGTGCGGAATGCGATTGGCACGCATCTTCAGCTGGTGGGCGCTCTCTTCGCCACTGACGTAAAGAATCCTTTTCCCCGTCAAATTAAGCATCGTCTGCAGGCTGAGCGTAGATTTGCCGATGCCCGGTTCGCCGCCCAGCAGCACGATGCTGCCCGGTACGAGTCCGCCTCCCAATACCCTGTTCAGTTCCCCGTCGTGCATGTCAATGCGTGGGTCATCGTGGCCGGATATCTCTTTCAGTTTCAGCACCTTGTTATTGCGCAATGTGTGCCCGGCGGTAGCAGCGGCATGCGCGGCAGTCTGTTGGCGCGTGTCGGCCACCCTGATTTCCTTAAACGTGTTCCATTGTCCGCAGCCCGGGCATTTGCCTATCCATTTGGTTGCTTCTTGTCCGCAGTTGGAGCAGACGTATGCTATCTTGTCTTTTGCCATCTTTTCATTTGTTTAACAATCGGTACCGGGTGGGCCGTCCGTGCAGCTGGAACGCCGGATGCCGGTGTTGCGTACAAAAGTACGAATTATTTTTGTGTTTCCAAAATTATTGCGTACTTTTGCAACGCTGAAATGAGGAAGAATTTAGGAATTAGAGCAATGGGAGAAAGGGCGATGCCCATGAGGCATCTGTTTTTGGCACTGGCATTCAGCGGACTGCTGATGGCCTGCGGACAGTCGTATGAAGAGCATAAGCGGCTGAGCAGGGCAGAGCGCATCCGGCGGATGAAGGAGGATTCTGCCGCGCTGAAGATTGCCGTTATGCCCACTCTCGACTGTCTGCCCTTGTATGTCGCGCAGAAGTACCGCCTTTTCGAAACGTTGGGGGCAGATGTCCGCTTGAAGTATTTCACGGCTCAGATGGACTGCGACACGGCTGTAGCAGGCGGTTCGGCAGAGGGGGCTGTAACGGATTTGGTGCGTGCCGGGCGATTGGCGGAGCAGGGCATTCCGCTTACGTATAAGGTTGCCACGGGTGCCTACTGGCAGTTGGTTACCAACCGTAATGCCCGTATAAAGGAATTGAAGCAGCTCGACGATAAGATGGTGGCCATGACCCGCTACAGTGCCACGGCTTTATTGGCCGATTATGCAGTGGACAGTGCAAAGGTGAAAGATGAACGCGTATTCCGCATTCAGGTGAACGATGTCACCGTGCGCTTGCAGATGTTGCTCAACAATGCGATGGATGCCCTGATTCTGCCCGAACCGCAAGCCACTGCCGCCCGTATCATGAAAAACCGCGTGCTGCTGGATAGCCGCGCGGTGGATATGAATCTGGGCATTATCGCTTTTAAGAAAGGCATAGAAAAGGACGAAAACCGCAGGAAACAGCTTGATGTGTTTATTAGAGCATACAACATGGCCTGCGACTCTATAAATAAAAAGGGCATTGCGCATTACCGCGACTTGGTGACGAAATGCTGCCGTGTGCGCCCGGAAGCAGTCGACTCGCTTCCGGAGGACATACGGTTCAAGCATGCCGTAGGCCCGCGGCAGGTAGATATTGAAGCGGCCCGCAAATGGCTGAGCAGGCAATAAGCAGAGACAGATGGTACACAACGAAGATTTAGACGGTATACTGGAGAAGCTCAGGCTGCATCAGCTGTGCGAAGCCATCGACAGGATGGAAGCGTATGCCATGAAATATCCTGATGCCGGCATTGCCGGGCACTTGGCGGAAATCCGTAACGATTATCAACTGATGAGCGATTATTGGGCTAAAGGATATAAGGACCCACAGCTCGAACAGGTATATGCACGGTTGATCCGGCGCATGTACCGCCTCGCTGCCAATCAGTTGGTTGCCTATAATGCGATACATTCGCCTGCTGTCTCGGGGGTGTTCAAGAGGGTACGGTCTACCGGGCGCGACTGGTCGGTACCGGCTTTGCGTAGCCAGCTGGAGTCTTTCGTGTCTGAGGTGGCATTGCTTGAGCTCGAACCCGAGCATACCCGTGGCGGAAAGAAAGCCGGGGTGTACGGCAAGCATTTGCTGCTAATGAAAGATTTGTTCGACTATATCTGGACGTCGAGGCAGTGGAAGGAAAGCATTGCGGATGCATTCGAGGAATTATTGCTTTCACCGACAATCGACAGTGCCGACCAGCAGCTGATAGTTTCAGCCGTGATGCTCAGCGCAATGAACATCTTCGACATCAACAAGTTCTCCCTGCTGATGAGGGTTTACCGCAAGAGTAAGGACGAGAATGTGCGCCAGCGTGCACTTGTGGGCTGGGTGTTCTCGCTCGGCTCCCGGCTCCCGGGAATTTTTGAGGAAGAGAAACGGGCTGTCGATGAATTGCTGGCCGATACAACCGTGCGCAGCGAACTGACGGAACTGCAGATACAGTTACTCTACTGTGTGAGTGCAGAGCAGGATAACAGCCGCATTCAGAAGGAAATCATGCCCGACTTGTTGCAACATAACAACTTCCGTATAACCCCTAACGGTATCGAGGAAAAGGAAGACGACCCGATGCAGGACATCCTCGACCCCGAGGCGTCGGAACGCAATATGGAAAAAGTGGAAGAGGGTTTCCGGAAAATGATGGACATGCAGCAGCAGGGGTCGGACATCTATTTTGGTGGATTCTCGCAAATGAAGCGTTTCCCGTTCTTCAACAGTATCAGCAACTGGTTTATCCCTTTTTATTCGGAACACCCTGAAGTGCATGATACATTTGTGAAGGCATCCGACTTGAAGCTGGTACGGATGATAGTGGATAAAGGGTCGTTCTGCAATAGTGATAAGTATTCGCTGGTATTCGCCATGCGCCATGTGATGGAGCGCATACCGCAGAACATGCGCGAGATGCTGATGAACGGCGATGCATTGGGAATGGGGGGGATGGCGGCCGAGGACGTGCATACACCGGCCTATATCCGCCGTATCTATTTACAAGACTTGTACCGCTTTTTCCGGCTGTACCCGATGCGCAGCCAGTTTTACAACCCTTTTAATGCACAGGACGGGGAGGAATGGAATCTGCAATATGTTTTCTTCGCTGATGAAATCTTCCGTTCCACGCCGTTGGAGAAGAGCTTTAACGAGATTGTGGCTTTCATGGTGAAGCGCAAGATGTATCCTGAGGCGATGCAGGTGCTTGACTGTTATGGCGACGAGGCGCGTGATTACCAGTTCTGGATGCTCTGCGGGCATGTGCTTGCACAGAACCCGGCCGGAAAGAAGCACTTTAAACGGCTGTCCGGTCTTGATGCGCTCGGGTGTTTCTCGAAAGCCTTGGCGTTCGAACCTGCCGACGGGAAAGCATTGGGCGCTTATGCGCGTGCTGCTTCGCTCAACGGGCTTTACCAGGAGGCTTGCGATGCCTATGCCCGCTTGTTAGAGTCACAGCCCGACAATAAGAACTATACATTGTACTACAGTACGTGTCTGGTAAACTTAGACTACAATGAAGAGGCCCTGAAACTATTGTACAAGCTTCATTACGAGTATCCCGACCATGTTTCCGTAAACAGGGTGATGGCCCGCGCATTGATGGGAGATTGTAAATATGAGCAGTCTTTGAAGATATACCGCAATCTTTATAATTCCCCTAAGCGCATTGATGATGACTTGCTCAACCATGCTTGCTGTGAGTGGCTGTGTGGAAACCTGCAGAAGGCGGCACAGCTGATGGCGGAATATCTGCATGCGGCAGGCATCGGTACAACGGAAACCGAGTGTCGTACACGCCTTCGGGACGTGTTATGCGGGCAAGAACTTCATTTCTTGCAAAGCCATGGAATCACGCCAACGGAGATTCATCTGATGATTGACAAGGCTTGTTCCTTCAGTTTGCGGTAGGCATAGTTCCAGGCAAGCGGCACTCCTACACCCACAATGGTGTAGAGTATCCAGAACAAATCTTCCTTGGCATGATCGTGAATCACCAAATGGCAGCCGATTTGCTGATAATCAAGCCCGTAGTATAAGATTTTTATGATGCTGACGAGCTTGAACGATAAGATGTGAAAAACAAATATGTAGAGCGTGTTGTTGCCGCAGTATACAAGGAAACGCTTCACGGGGCCGTCGTGCCGGTCGATCCATGCGCTGATGTTGTAAGTCATAAGGAAACCGCAAATGGCCGGTACTGGGAACGAGATAAACTGGCGGAAGCTCGGCCGCCAGTCAAAGCAGGCAGGGGAAAGATGGGCGAACAGTACCACAATGGCAAGGCAGGGCATCGTGGTCCATAGGCTTACGCGGTAGTACTGTCGCATTTGTCTGAACAGGAATCCGCAGCCGAAAAAGAATGCTCCCATGATTTCGCGGTAGCCACCTTGTACGATGTTGATTACCCTCAGTCCTTCGCCGGTTTTCCATGCCCCGATGAGCAACATTATAAGGCACACGGCAATAGGGATGGCAAGTGTCCGGAAGTCAACGTTGCGATTGGCCTTCCTCAATAAGCAGTCAAGTAGCTTGAATGCGATTAGATAGGCGATGCTGGCTACGAGCAATCCCCTGAAAAACCAGAACGTGCCGCAAAGAAACTGGTCATACCCCCCCATGGCTGTTACGATGTTCCATAGGTTCTGTTGCGCTTGATGTGAAGAGTAGGGGTGGGTAACGCCTCCCGTTATGTTTCCGTATTTCTCATTCAACAGGCCGATGTCGAACATCCAGTTATGGATTATCAGGAAAAATACCGACCATTTGACGAAAGGTACGTAAAGGCCTTTCAGTCGCTTTTTGACAAAAACCGCTTCGTTATCAATATATTCCAGGGAGAAGAAATAGCCGGCAGTAATAAAGAATACCGGCATGTGAAATTCATAAACGAACGTACTGATTGCTTGCGGGCATTCCGCATGCCCCATTACCATAAGGATGATGGCAATGGCTTTGCAGATGGAAATGGTAGTGTCGCGTTTCATAATACGGGAGCTAAGAGATGGGCGAACCATCCGCGGAATTTCTGCCACGGTGTGCGGAACTGGTCCCATGATTCTGGAGTGAGGTAGAAGCAGTCTTTTTTGTCCCGGTTGAACATGTCGTCCAGCTCTTTCGTCGTCGCTTTATCTATGATTACGGCATTGGCCTCGAAGTCGCATTTCAGGCTTCTGGCATCAAGATTGGCGCTGCCTACGGTACAGAACTTCCCGTCTACCGTCATGATTTTCGAATGGTGGAATCCCGGTTTGTAGAGCCAGACATGTGCACCGCGCTTCATCAGTTTATGCACATTGTAATAAACACAGTCGGGCGTGAGCGGTATATCGCTTTGTGCCGATACGAGTATGTCTATTTTCACGCCGCGCATCAAAGCATTTTTCAAGGCTTTCTTAACGGTGGGAATTAGTGTCAGGTAGGGATTAATGATTTTTACAGAATCCTGAGCTTGATTGATAGCGCTGACATAGAATGTACGCATAATGGCCGGCATCCTGTGTGGCTCACGGTTGACGATGCCTATCGTCTTGTTTCCGGACGTTGCCGTGGTATCAGGCATCAAGCCTTCAAATTGTGTGGCAGTTCCGCCGCGGTAGTATTTCATGCCTCTGACGTTCTGTTTGGATACCTCATTCCATATCCGCAGGAAGATAGCCTGCAGCTGGTTGACGGCATCTCCTTCTATGCGGCAGTGCATGTCGCGCCATACCCCCACTTCCTTTGTACCTTTTATATAATAGTCGGCCACGTTCATGCCGCCGGTATAAGCCACCATTCCGTCGATAACTACAATTTTACGGTGATCTCTCCCGAAGATGTGGTTCACCCATGGAAACCTTATTGGGTCGTATTCGTAGATTTCAATCCCTTCTTCGCGCAGTTTCTTCAGATGCTTTTTCCGCAACGGGCGGTTATTCGAGTCGTTTCCGAAACCGTCGAACAAGGCTCTTACCTCGATGCCTTGCCGCCGTTTTTCATGTAACAACCCGAACAGCAGCGACGCGATGGAGTCGTTACGGAAATTGAAATATTCCAAATGTATGCTGCTTCTGGCCTGGCGGATGGCCTTGAACATATCGTCGAACTTGTCTTTCCCCGTCATCAAGAGCGTCACCTGATTATTATGGGTAAAGGCAATTCCGTTTTTCTTTAGTGTTTCTACTATTGTCGAATCGCTGGTCTGCGCTCCGGATTGTCCGGTGCACAGTGCCAGCAAGGCTATTATCACATAATACCTCATCTTATGCTTTGCGGAACTTCAGTCGGTATTCCAGCGGCGTCAAGCCATATTTATCCTTGAATATATTGATAAAATTCTCTGCGGTCGTAAAGCCGACGTTGACGGCCAGCTCGCTCAAATTGATATTGGTACGCTCGAGGAGCACGCAAGAGTGCTTCAAGCGCAAGTCGCGCACCACCTCTACCGGTGTCTTCGACGTGATGTTGCGTATTTTATGGAAGAACGGCACCCTGCCCATGCCCATGGCAGCCGCCATGTCTTCAAGGTTGATATGCCCGCGGCTCATGTTCTGCAACACGTATTGTTCCACGTTTCTCATAAGCTGCTGGTCCATGTTGCTGCTCATGGAATAATCGCCGATGGTCCCGTCGCCGTAGTATTGCTGTTGTATAGTCATGTCCCTGCCGTCGCTGGGCTTCGTTACCGGCAGGTCTTTTCCCTGTTCTTCTGTTTGCACTTCCGCCTCTTCCGCCTTTTCTTGTATGTCGCCGTAGTTTACAGTAGCAGTCGTCATGCTTGCGTTGCGGCTTTCCAGCATACGGGTTTCGCTGCCTTCGATGAGGTCTGACAAGGATTCGGTAGGCGCCAACCCCAGCAATTTATTAAACCGCATTGCAGCTTCCTGCACATTAAAAGGTTTAGCCAGATAATCGTCGGCCGACAGGGTAATGTTCATTCCTGCCATATCCTGTGGTGTCAGCACGCCGTCGGTCATCAATACAAACTTGGTGTTTTCCGTTTTCGGGTTCATCTTGATCTTGTTGCAGAGGTCGCTGCCGGTCATGTAAGGCATGTCTTGTTTACATACCACGATGTCGGCATGCAGCGCGTCGATGTCAGCCGTTGCCTTGCGGATGTCGCTGTAGGCATGCATGCTGTAGATATCCCGTAGGCGTGCCATAATGAATTTCAGGAATTCCTCGTTATCGTCGATAATGGCGATGACGTATTTTTTTGTGGCCAAGTCGGTACGCCTTGTCCTGAACTCGGCCGTCAGTTCGTCGCTCGTTGCTTGCAGCAAGTCGATTTCGCCCTTGTCGTTCAACTGCATTTTGTTTTCAGCCGCCTCGTTGGCCTTGGCTATGGGGTTCTCCAGTAAGGTCTGCATCTCCGAGAGGCGTGTGATGATTTGCAGCATCTGGAAGTGGAGCGAGTTGATTTCTTCCCTTCCCTCTACCGTCTGTTCCTTTTCGGATAAGCTGCTGATGATAGAAGTCATGCGTGCCATCGGCTGGCGCAGCTCGTCGCTTGCTGCCTTGATTTCCTCGCGTTGCCTCATCAGTTCCAGTATCACGATTTTCTTCTTTGACCAGATGTCGCTGAGCTTTTGCATGCCGAACCGCCAAAAGTAGACGGCAACGATGATGACGATAGCATACAATACGAGCATCCACCATGCTTGCCACCACGGGCGGTGGATGACTATTTCGAGCATGCGTTCTTGGTTGCTGATGGCACCGCTGGCACTGATGGCCTTAACATGCAGTTTATAGGTGCCGCTTCCCAGGTTCACGAACGTTACCCCGTGGTTGAGGGCATCGCCGTTTTTCCAGTCTTCGTCTTTTCCTTCCATCCAATACATAAACTGCAGGCGTTCGCTCTGGTTGTAGTTGCCGGCTGCAAACTTGATGGTGAAAGTGTTTTGAGAACTGTTCAGTTCTATTCTATTGCTCTCGTTCAAGGCCTGCGGCAGAGTTACCCGCCCTTGATATTCGTGCCCGGTCAGTATCTCTTCGTCACCGACGAAGAGCTGCGTGAGCATCACCCTTGGCAGCGATTCGGTTTCGTTCTTCCCGTTTGCCCGTACCCAGTTTACCCCGTACAGCCCGCCAAACAACACGTTGCCATCGGCCTTCACATAGATAGAACCCATATTAAACTCATTGCCTTGCAGTCCGTCAGATGTGTCGTAGTTATACAGGCCGTAGTTGAATGTACCGTCTTCATGGTTGCGCTGTACCACGACGCGGCTCACGCCGTTGCTGGTTGTAATCCAGATATTCCTGTTCTTGTCTTCAACGATGCCGCAGATGCAGTTGTTGTTCAGTCCCTCCTTCACCGTGAGGTAGTTCAGGCTGTCGTTTTCCATGTTCAGGATGTTTACGCCTTCGCGGGTACCTATCCAAATCAGTCCGCGCGAATCCTGCAGCACTTCTGTGATATAGTTGTTGGTAAACGTTTTCAGATTGGTCATGTTGCCGGTAAGCACTGTTTTATCCGTGGTCGATAAGTTTAGTATTATCAACCCTTCGTTTGTTCCCACCAGCATATTGTTGTCTTTGCCGTAGAACAGTGCGGTCACGGTGTTCGTGCTCAGCTTTTCGTTTTCGCGCGTATAGCTTGAAAAAGAGTTCATGCGGGGGCTGTATACCTGCAAGCCTCCGTTGGTGGCAATCCATAGATTGCCCATTTTGTCGTGGCATAAGTCGTTGATATGGTCATCGATGACGGTGCGCATGCTGTCTTTCGTCACCGAATAGATGGTAGCATGCCCCTCTTTAATGCGTGTCAGCCCGTTGCGTTTCGACCCCACCCATATACTCCCGTCGGGTGTTGTTTCCATGACCGATACTTTCAGGCTGGACAGCGGCCCGTCGTAACCGATGACCCCCTTGTCGCTTGTGCCGTACCAGATTTTCCCGCTGGCATCCTGCGTAATAGCCGTAATGTCGCCGATGAGCGATAAGTCGAACTTATAGATGTTCTTCCCGTAGTAGGCTGCCCCGTCTTTTTCCGTACCCACCCACAGCAGGTCGGTATCGTCTATGTACAGGCTTTGTATGCTCACTATGCCGGTAACCCACTGCCCGTCACGGATATTCCTTGGCTGTACCGGCTCCATTTCATAATTATTTACGTTCAGTCTTATCAGTCCGTTGCGGTCGGTCCCTACCCAAACATTCCCGTTGCGGTCGCCGGCCATGCCGTTGACAGAACGGTCGACCCCAACGCCGGTCAGTCCCAAGCGTTCACCAATGTTCGTGTTCCATGTGTTGGTGCTCTTGTTGTACACCATCAATGTACCTTGCCCATAGAGCCAAATGTTGTCCATTTGGTCGGCAAAGGCTTTCAGCGATGAGGTTCTGCGCAGGCGTTTTTCTGCAATTTCGCTTGTCACCCATACGGTATGTTGCTGGTGCATCACGTCGCAGCATGCGATGCGGCCGTCGTTATATACTATCAGTGCTCCGTCGCGGCATTCACTTATCGAGCAGATGGTGCCCTGCGGCACGCCCCGGCTGTCGTCCGTGTAACCGAATTCGTAGAGCAGTTGCTGCTGCATGTTGTACGCCACTACGCCTTTGTTCGGTATGGCAGCCCAAAGGTTCTTGTGCCGGTCGATATATACGATGTCGGGATTCCCCTCGATGCCCATACGGCTGAACACCTGCCGCATGTCGCGCTCGAAGCTCTCGGTTTGCGGATGATACAGGCAGAAGCCCGATGCCGTTTGTATCCACAGGCTGCCGTCGAGCGCTTCCTGCAGGCTGTAGATGTAGCTGTCGGGCAGCGAAGAGCCGTCGCGCGAGTTGCTTTGGAAGCTTTTGAACGTATATCCGTCGTAGCGGTACAAGCCTGCCGGTGTGCCGAACCATACATACCCCCGCGAGTCTTTCAGTATGCAATTGATTTGGCTGCTGGTCAGTCCGTCACCGGTGCTCAGCGTCTTGAATATGTAGAGGGCTGTAGCCGCTATGGGTATGGCCAGCAGTGATAGGAGTATAATTTTTCTCAATGCTCTCATAAGTTCTGCCTTATTTTAAATCATACATGCATAGTGGTCTACGACGCCCTGCAGGCGATTGTCGCCATCCACCACAAGCACGGTATGTATTTTGTATTTGTTCATTATCTGTTGTATTTCGGAAATCTTCGCTTGCGGAGGCACCGTTTTCGGTTTAACCGTCATGATGTCGCTTACCGTGTGGTCGAAGAATTCCGCCTGCCATTTCTCCATGGCCCGGCGTATGTCCCCGTCGGTGATCAGGCCGACGATTTTCCCCTCCGCCTCTGCGATGCCCAGTCCCAGCTTGCCTTTGCTTACAAGGATAATAGCTTCCCCCAGATGCATTTCCGGCGTGATTACCGGCATGTTTTCCGTCAGCATGACGTCCTGTGCCGTGGTAAGCAGGCGCTTCCCGAGTTCGCCTCCGGGGTGGAACTGTGCAAAGTCTTGCGGTTGGAAATTGCGCATTCCCATCAGCGCCACGGCGAGTGCGTCACCCATGGTGAGGGTTGCCGTAGTGCTGCTGGTGGGGGCCAGGTTCAGCGGGCAGGCCTCTTTCTTTACGCTCACGTTGATGTGGCAGGTGGAATATTTAGCCAAGAGCGACTTGGGATTGCCGCTCATTGCCACGATGGGTATCTGCATGTGCAGCACCATGGGGATGAAGCGCAGCAGTTCGTCGGTTTGCCCCGAATTGCTGATGGCCAGTACCACGTCGTCCTTTGTCATCACGCCCAAGTCGCCGTGGAATACGTCGAGGGGGTTGATGAAGAACGAGGGCGTGCCCGTCGACGAGAGCGTTGCTGCTATTTTTGCGCCGATGTGCCCGCTCTTGCCGACACCGGTTACGATGATTTTCCCGTGGCAGTGGTACATCAGATGCACGGCTTCGTCAAAATTCCCATCCAGTTGCGGTATCAGGTCGAGCAGTGCTTCCGCTTCGTCCCTGATACATTGTATGGCATAATCTCTTACTTTCATTGCTTTTCTCCTGCCTGTCTTTTTATTGATTAAGATCACAGGTATATATAATGTTGCTATATATCCGGGAGAGGCTGGTCTACGGCTGTATCAGCTGCGCTACCAGTGCCTCCAGCTTGTCTAATTCGAGCATATTGGCGGCATCGCTGAGGCCGCGGTCGGGGTCGGGGTGTACCTCGAAGAACCATCCCGTGGCGCCGAAGGCTTTGGCTGCCAAGGCCATCGGAGCTACGAACCGGCGGTCGCCGCCCGTCTTCCCTCCGGCTCCTCCGGGGCGTTGCACGCTGTGCGTGCAGTCCATGATGACCGTTGGCACGATGCCGAGCATGTCGGTGATGTTTCGGAAGTCGACCACCAGGTTGTTATATCCGTAAATATTCCCGCGCTCGGTGAGCCATACGCCGGCCGCCCCTGCCTCGTGCGCTTTCTCTACAGGATAGCGCATGTCGGCTGCGCTGAGGAATTGTGCTTTTTTAATGTTCACTGTCTTCCCTGTCCGCGCGGCAGCCACTAAAAGGTCGGTCTGCCGGCACAGGAAAGCCGGTATCTGCAACACGTCGGCCACGCAGCCCGTTGGCTCTGCTTGCCAGCTCTCGTGTATGTCGGTCAATATGCGCAGGCCGTATTTTGCTTTCACGTCAGCCAGCATTTGCAGGCCTTTTTCCATGCCCGGCCCGCGGAAAGAATGGATGGATGTGCGGTTGGCTTTGTCGAACGAAGCCTTGAATATGATGTCTGTTCCCAGTTTGCGATTGATAAACACCAGCTTTTGGGCTACTGCATCAAGTAGCTCGGCAGATTCTATGACGCATGGGCCTGCTATGATTTTACAATTCATTCGATGTGCATATTATCTTGCAAAAGTAGTGATAATTCTTCAAATACGCAAGATTTGGCTATAAAATTGCGCTAAAAGTTAAAAAATGAGGCAAATATTTGGTGCTTTCAGAAAAATATTTATACCTTTGCGGCGTATTTTAATTAATAGCCTTACAAATAATAGGTTTGCAGGGTGATGTTTAACAAATTAATAAAAAAGAAAATGAAGAAGATTTTCATGACATTGGCAGCTGCAGTGCTTGCAATCAGTGCTTCGGCACAGGTGTACCTTGGTGGTGCGGCAGGTTTGACATCTGTTTCGCATGACGGTAACAGTACGACGAACTTTGTTATCATGCCGGAAATTGGTTATAACCTTGATGATAACTGGGCACTGGGTATCTCTGTAGGTTACGGTGAGAGCGGTAAGGATGCTACAAAGGTGAAGACTTTTATCGTTAATCCTTATGCCCGTTACACGTTTGCTAAGTTTTCTAAGGTAAACCTTTTCGTTGACGGCGGTTTCTCTTTTGAAAATGTTGACTCAAAGCCTCTCGGTTATAAGGTGAACACTTGGGGCATCGGCTTGAAGCCGGGCGTTGCTGTGAACTTGAATGAGAAGTTCAGCCTCGTAGCTCACTTGGGTTATCTGGGTTATGAGTCTGCAAAGCCTGATTTTGATGGCGCAAAGGCTGTAAACACTTTCGGTCTTAGTGTAGATGCTACTACCGTTAACTTTGGTTTCTACTACAATTTCTAATTTATGAAGTAAGTTTCTACTTAATATAAATAAATTTGCCCGGCCGTTTGTGCCGGGCATTTTTTGTGAGCCGAT
The DNA here is from genome assembly GCA_002305505.1 of Prevotella sp. UBA1378. Taxonomy (GTDB): domain Bacteria; phylum Bacteroidota; class Bacteroidia; order Bacteroidales; family Bacteroidaceae; genus Prevotella. The sequence continues at coordinate 14,036 of DBRC01000045.1, forward strand.
TGATAGACACATCTCTTTGCGCTGCAGCGGCACGGCCGTTGCAAGGCGGAGG
>DBRC01000079.1 GCA_002305505.1 Prevotella sp. UBA1378
TACAAGCACCTTGTAGCAGGACTACAAGGTGCTTGTACGATTTGGATTAAATGCAAGCTCTGCCTTTTACTGATTTCACTTGACTGTTTTCACCGGGTTAAACTGAATTGCTTGTCAACATCGTTAACATCGTACTGAAAACCTTGTCAAAGACCGCCGCAGTTTCCTGAAAGACTTGACGGGATGGAAAATATCGGACAAATCCCGAGTCCGCCCTTTCTTCGGCAAAGTCTGATGGGGCTCGATGCCCCAACAGACTTTTTGTGGTGGCATCGGCATTAAACCGTCGTCCACCTTTTCTTCGGCGGTGCGAAGATAGTGAATAATTCCTTACGGTACAAGTTTTCATTTGTTTTTCTTCCAAAGATTCTTGCCAGGCACCTCCCCGTTGTACACGTCCAGCGGTTTCTTGTTGCCGATGCTCATGTGCGGGCGGACATTATTATAGAAGTCTATCATTTCCCCGATTTCACGCAATGCCTCCTCATAGTCCTTGAACATGGCCTGATGATAGAGCCACTCATCTTTCAGGATGCCGTTCATGCACTCAGCCACAGCGTTGTCAGTAGGATTGTAGCACTCCGTCATACTTATTCGGATATGGTGGTCCTGAAGAAGGCTGACGTACTTCCGGCAGGCATACTGCACTCCACGGTCGGAATGATGGATGGTCCCGCAGAGATTGCCTCCGCCTGCCGCCGAGACGGCCATTTCCAGGGCCTTGGCCGTATTGCCTGCCTCCAGCGTTTCTGACAGGCACCAGCCCAGTACGGCATGGGAGTAGCCGTCTGTGACCAGGTGCAGGTACAGTACGTCATCCTCTATCCAGACATATGTGATGTCAGCATACCACACATGATTGGGATATTCTGCCACGAGTCCCACCGTCAGGTTGGGATACTTGAAATAGACATGGTTGGAGTCTGTCGTGTGACGCGGTTTCTTCTTGGGGAGCATCAGCTTGTGTTTGCGCAGCAAACCCAGGAAAGAGTCGCGCCCACCGACGAATTCACGCCCAAGTTCCCCCGTCAACAGCACATGCAGCTTAACCCCGCCAAGCCGTGGGGCCTGTATCCGGTACCACTCAACATATTCTATGATTACCTTTACACGCTGCACCTCGGTGTACAGCACCTTGCGCTTACCGTAGTACCACTGCCTACGCTTGCCAAACAGACCACAAAGAGTCCCAACGCTCTCCTGTGGGTACTCCCCGCGGAGCGCATCTACTGCTTGACACCATCTTTTTTTAATATTGAGATGCCCTCCTCGCGCTCAGCAATCTCAATGACCTTCTCAAGGGCACGGCAGCGCATGCGTTCCATCTGCAGGCTACGCTCAAGGGACGATATACGCTCCTGAAGTATCTGCTCGTCACTCTTGCCGTTGTTCTCTGACTCCATACGGTAACGGGATATGATTTCAGGCAGCAAAGGTAGATCTTCTTCGCGGACCGGCCAAATTTCCAGCCACTCTGATAGTGAGGGAAATGAAATCCCCCATTTCTTGCAGATAAAGTTTTTTGACTTCCCGCTAAGGTAATAGTCACTCAACACCTGGAGCTTGAAGCTCACATCATAACGCTTTTGAATACCTCCTGTCATAACTCTTTACTTTTGTTATGGCGAAAAACGTGTCAAGCCATTCCAGTACAAGACATTATTCTCCACTGCCGCTCCACAGACTGCCGCTTCCAAAGGAGGAAGATTCATCTGATGTGATGAAACTGTTGCCCTTGCTATGTGCGGATTCCGTGGCCGGGTCTTCGCTGATGCCTATACCTGTACTTGAACCGGCCATGATGCCCTCTGGCTCAACAGCCTCTACCTTGATACTGGGTGACAGATATATTTTCTTCTTCATAATGCGATTATTATTTACGGTGTTGTTTAATGATGATAACTTATTCTTTAGAAATGGAATATATGCTTACTTCTTCACAATCTTCTTCCCGTTGACCACGTAGATACCGGTAGCAAGGCTGTTCTTGACATCTTCGTAATTGTCGGCTATCTTCCGGCCTTGCAAATCGTAAACGGCACCGCTGCTGATGCTGCTCCCTGCGTTGACGGAACTGATACCGGTGGAAACGCCATCAACGACAAAGCGATAGCTCTTGGCTGCGGATGCCGATGGCAGGACAAGGTATGCACGGTAAGCGGGAATAGTAGCATTGGTATTCTCCGTTTTTACCGGATGCCAATAGTTGTCGGATTGCAGGATGTAAGCACCGGCATTAGCGGCCTCTTCATTCGTCAAGCCTGTTACAGTACCCACGAAGACTGTAGAGGATGTCGACGCCGGTTGTGCTTTCACACTGATATTCTCACCGCCCAGATTCACGGACCTATCCGTCACCTTTATCATATAGGGCTGATAAGCAGAGAGCATATTACCCGAGCCTGTGGTGAAGTTCACCGTAGTATGGGCATCATCTACATTGCTGAAATCACTGTAAGTGGTGTTCACAGGAACGGGCAGGTCATAGGGCAGGCAAACCGTATAATATCCCTCACTGAACGTGCGGCTGTTGGTCAACTTCTTGGCAAGGAACTCCAAGCCAACCGGCAGTGCAGTGCCGTCAGTGATCCGGAAGTCGTCGCACGCCCATCCGTCGGCGCCATGGTAGATATAGTTGGCTGATCCTTTCTTGCTCTCCTTGCAGGGCGTTGGTATCGTGTCCTCGCCTAAGGTCTGGGCCCAGGCTGATCCGAGCTTGCCGAGCACATAGCCGCTCTTGAGCTGGGCAACGGTAACAAGCTCCCCACTTGCTGAAAAATCACTGTTAATGTAATAGCAATTATCGACAGTGCCGTCTCTTCTATCATCGTCATTAAATGAATAAATGATAGGATCATACATCCAGTCACTTGTATCAGTACCAAGGAAAAGACAATTACTTATTATGTTGTCTTTATTAGATTCTGAAAGGTAATCGAAGGCTCCAGCGATGCCGCCGGATTTTTCACCTGCATAGACATCGGCATCCGACCAGCAGTCGGTTATCTTGCCACCTTTCGTAACATTACCCACGATACCGCCTCCTAAACCTGCACAATTCAGTTTGCCGCTGAAAGAACAGTTGCTGACGAGGCCACCAACCATCATATTGGCTATACCGCCTAAACCATTATAGTCATTGCCGGATATGCTGTCTGTGATGATGCCCTCAACATGCAGGTTGGTTATCTTGCTATTGCTGTTGATGACACCAAACAGACCGGGATAGTCCTGATATTCGTGTTTTCCGATGTTGATCGTATGATGAGCGCCATCGAATGTACCATTGTAGTTTTCAATAGCCTTCCACGATCCTGTCCCTTCGCCGTAAACAGAGACCAAGTCGATATCCTTCGTGAGTTTGGCACTGACATCGCCTCTGACGTTGTTGACGAAATTGCGGAACTTGACGAGGTCCTCAGCCGTACTCAGCAGACAAGGATTCTCCGTTGTGCCGTCACCATTCAGGTTGATACCCACGTTGAGCACACAGTTCACCTTCATGTCGGCAAGCACCTGCGTATCGGCGGTCACGGCAACTTCTTCATTGTCGCCGTCCGTCGTATTGTAACTGACATTATAGATATACTCTGCGTCGTAGCCGTCGCCCGCGAGTTCCTGTATTGTGGGCAGGTTAAACTTATTATATCGGTTCACGAAGAGCGTGTCGAATGCGACGTTGTTCTTCAGGAACTGCACGAGATAGACCTGTGCCGAGTCGGCAGCCGTGAGGCATGGCACGGTGTCGGTACCGAGGATCTGTCCCCACACATTCGTGCTGTCGCCATTCTGCAGGGCATGAGCCACGTAGCCGCTCTTGAGCTGCTCCGCCGTCACCTGAGTGGCTTTCGAATCTGTGCCGTTGAGGTAGTAACAGTTGGATATGGTGCCATCAAAGTAACCGACAATACTGTTATTATTGTAATATGGTTCAGCAACTTCTTCGTGAGTCTCTTTATCTAAGGTTATATGAAACAGATTTCCATAAAAAAGGCAATTAACGATACTACCGCTTTCCCAATCACCAGTGCCACAGATACCACCACAATAATATTGGCTCGCCTTTATTTTTGCATCAGACCAGCAGTTGCTGATTTCACCATTTGAATAACCGGCAATACCACCGATTCTTCTTTCGTCATTATCAAAATTTCCACTGAATGAGCACTTGTCAATTTTGCCAGCATTATAAGCTGCAACTCCTCCAGAAAAATCACCAGAATAGATATAACCTTCTACATGCAAATTGAGTATTTCTCCACCATTGTATCCGAATAGCCCTTGATAAGCTTGACTGCTATTATTTACCCATGCATAAATATATAAGCCAGAAATACTCTTGCCATTACCATTGAATGTACCGGTAAATTTCGAATAGTCTGTTAGATCCATCGCTTTTCCTTTTCTTATCACTCCTATTGGCTCCCACGACCCAATACTCTCTCCGCACACGGTTGACAAGTCGATGTCATCGGTGAGTTCACCGCTGATGTCTGTGTTGCCTAAGTTCACGTAGTCACGGAATGCGGCAAGGTTCTCGGCAGTGCTAATGAGGTAAGGCTCGTCGGTGGTGCCGGAGCCCTCGAGGTCAAGAGTAGCAGTGTAGCTGCATGCCACCTGCATGTCGGCAGTAACCTGCGTGTCCTTGGTCACTTCCATCTCGGTGTCGTTGATTGTCGTCTTATACGCGGGGGTATAGACGAGATACTTACTGTAGCTGCCACCCGCAAGCTTCTCGGCTGTCGGCAAGTTGAGTGTGTCGTAGCGGTTCACATAGATCGAGTCGAAGGCTGTGCTGCCCTGCAGGTACTTCACGAGGTAAACCTGTGCCGAGTCGTTGCCTGTCAGCATCGGTGTGTCATCAGTGTTGAGCGTCTGGCCCCATACGGCATCGGTGCGGCCAGCCTGCAAGGCACGGGCGACGGCACCGCTCTGGAGCTGGGCAGCAGTGACGATGGTAGCGGTAGCTGTAAGTGAATCTTTATGTAATGCCTTGTCGGCAAAGCAGTTGGTTACGGTGCCGCTGTTGTGTACCACTATGGTTGAAGAGCCAATGGAGGCATCGCCGGGATATACCTCTACATAGTTATTGTTAAGAGAGAGACAGTTCTTGATGATACCAGCATTATTATTATATCCGCAAACACCGCCCGCGGTTTTATTGTTCACGCCACTCCAGCGCTTCTTAAGTGTGGTCTTCAACACAGCACAATCAGCGATGGTACCGCCATTGTTGCTCGCAATACCAGCCGTATTGTTGTCTCTACCTTGTATCCAAGCGCCGAAGATGGTGATACCCTGAATGGTACCGTTGTTGGTCTGGGCAATAAGAGCGCTATTGCCAAGTACGGAAGCCGAGCAGAGAGAGAACGTGAGGTTCTTCACAGTGCCGCCGGCAGCGATAGAACTGAAAAAAGGTTGCTGATCCCAGAGGTCACGATCTTTGTTGAAGTTGGAAATAGTATGTCCCTGTCCGTCGAGAGTGCCGGCGAAGTTGGTGATCATAGTCCACGCATTCGATGGACTGTAAGTGGCGAAGTCGATGTTATTTGTCACCTTACCCGTGGTGTAGACATTGCCTGCATTTACCGAGGCGGCAAAGGTAGCAAAAGTTCCGGGCGAACTGATAGCACAGTATTCGGCAGGGGAAGGGGTAAGGGTAAGGTCCTGCTTCACTGGCTGGTTCACCAGGCTGTCGGCTGACCATGAATAATAAAGGGTAGAATCGTAAGCCGCACCATAAACTTGCTTTAATAAGTCAGGCTTGGGCATACCTAGGGTTTTACCATAGTTGGTATAAGCAGTTTGCACGGTGGTAGAGCCATTAGTGTATGTCAAGCGGCACACCTTATTAGCTATATCACTACTTAAAGCAGGCACAGTGTCATAACTAAGAACCTGTCCCCACACCTGCTCGCTCTGCGAACCTTGCAGCAACCAAGCCACTTCGCCACTCTTCATTTGGGCGGCACTAATTTGTTCTGTGTAGCGGTTATTATCACTACCGTTCAGGTAATAACATTCCTCAGCCGCATGAAAATATCCGCTACCATTTACGGAAATAGCATTGGCTCTTCCTCCTCCGGATGCATTACCAGTGAAAAGGCAGTTGGTTATCTGCCGATCTGTACGAATAGCCATCATACCGGCAATACCCCCCGCATAAGCGCCACTACCGCCAGCAATATTAGTAACAGTAGCATCCGACCAGCAATTTGTTATCGAGCCTCCAGTCAAGAAGCCTACAATACCACCCAGATAAGTTGAACTGCCATTGACTGTACCACTAAAAGAACAACACTGCACATAGCCCTTATTTTCAGCAGCAATGCCGCCACAATAAGGCGCTACAGCCGCAGTAGAGATGACGCTTCCTTGAATATGGAGATTCTTAATGGTACCATAATTTTGCTTTATGAAGCCAACCTTTGCACTACTAATTGTATTATAGATATAAAGATTGGTAATAGAAAAGCCATTACCATCGAATGTACCGGAAAAAGAACTAATGGATGCCCATGACGTGCCAGAAGACTCGCTGCACACAGTTGACAGGTCGATGTCAGCGGTGAGTTTACCGCAGATTGATGTCTTGCCTGCGTTCACGGAGTCGCGGAACGCTGTGAGGTCTCTGGCATCCTCAATGAGATAGGGATTCGTGGAGGAACCGTCTCCTCCCCCGAAGTTGCCATCGGTGGCAAATGAAGGCAGATAAAGGCTGCACAATAAAAAGGCTGTCAACAGGCGGAGAGAAGAAAGAAGGGGGCCGTTAAAGGAGTGCCCCCTCCTGATCCTGCTCACGCCGTGAGCCTGTGAGTGATAAGTTGAATTATTCTTCATACTTTATATTTATTTATTTAATAGTATTGAGTTCGTATTCTACTGTCTTTTGTATTGTTTACAAATAGCATTGGGGGTATAAAACATGCCCCGATAGCTCACGCAAAATTAGGCAAATTCATGAAATCATTCAATAATTAGCTGGAAATTTAGAATAAAGAATGCATTTTTTAGGGGTAAAATGGGGTAAAAATGATAAAATTGCATTAATTTTGCAGCGTATGAGCACGTTTTTGTCATTAGTATCTCTCAAGCATCTCGTTCGCAGTTTCTATCATTGTTATGCTTCAAACCGCGAGGAACGACTGCGCCTGACGATTTTTCTTTTAGGCGTTTTTATGGTGTTGGGTACCATGCCTCTGCAGTTTTTTAACATCATGGGGTCGCCTCATCCTTTCTTCCAAGGTGTGACGGCGGTATTCATCTTGCTTACGCTGACAGGGTTAGCTTTATTGCTCATGCATGTGATCAATATCACACAGACTCTCAACATCACCTGTATAGGGTGCCAAATACTTCAGTCGATACGTATCGTCATCCTCACCCTTCATCCTGAATTAGCTTCGTATGACGTGATGATGCTGAATCTTGTCGCCGACTATATCATCCTCCTCCAGTTGATTATGGCCTCTATACCTAAATCGCCGGTCATCGTTACAGCTATCCAACTGCCCACATTGGCTTTCGCCCATTTTTATCCTCCGCCGGGGCAAGCGCTGTGCAGCACGCAGATATGGCTGTTGTTCACCGTCGTATCGACTCTCAGTTGTGTGATGTCGGTGTTTACCCAGACTGCCCTCACCCGCTTGCAGGAGGAGCGGACGGAATACAAGACGATCCAGGACAGCTTCCTGAGTGCCTTCGGCATTACGAAGAGCGAGCTTGTCACTTTCCTGCAAGTGTGGAAAGGAAACACGGAAAACGATGAGCGGCTCGTACATTTCTTAGACGGGCTCGACACTACCGCCCAGGCACGGCTGATCAAAGCAGCGAAATTTGTGGAAGCGGAGCATAAAGGCGACTGTGAGAAAATCGCCGAGCATTTCCCAAACCTCACGAAGACAGAGCTCAACGTGGCAGCGCTCATCATCAAAGGAAAGACGAAGCACGAGATTGCGGAGATGTTGGAAAAGACAGATAACAACATCGGGACAGTGCGCATCAACATCCGCCGCAAGCTGCAACTGTCTTCTGACATCGACCTCAGGGAATACCTCTTATCTCAGGAAAATGGCCAAAAGCCAAAACCGAACTATAACCCTTTGCGCNNGCGCAAAGGGTTATAGTTCGGTTTGTGTAACACCGTGTATTGCCTGTGCGGCAAATGCTGTCCCGGATTTTATCTGATATTCGGTTCTTCCAGCCCGTATCCGCCTTTCTTGTCGACAGCTTTGAGATAGAAGCCAAGTAGGAGTGCAGCAACGCCAAGACTGGTAAATACAAGCATTGGGACTGTGTAATTATACTGCAGCGGGTCAGTGACGCCTGGGTTCGACTTGGCCAAGACATCACCGATAATCATAGGGAATGCATAAAGACCGATGTTCTGAATCCAGAAAATAAGGGCATAGGCAGATCCCAACAGCTTATTGTCTATCAGTTTCGGCACTGACGGCCATAGGGCAGCCGGTACCAGAGAGAAAGAGATTCCGAGGAGGACAATGGCTGCAAAAGTAACAACAACCGACTGTGTGGCCGGCACCACGAATGCAAAGGTAAGGTGGCATAAAATCATGAGCAGGGCACCAAGAATAAGCATCGTGGCTCCTTTCCCCTTGCGGTCGAGGAAGTTACCAAGGAACGGTGTAACCGCAGCTGCACCCAGCGGGAAGACAAAGAACACGCGGCTAGCTTCCAGATCGGTGAACTGGAGATTGCACTGTAGCATGTTAATGGCATATTTCTGAAAGGGGAAAATTGCACTATAATAAAGTACACAGAGCAGTGCGACTATCCAGAACATTTTCAATGACAGTATCTTGCCGATGTCACTTACCTTGAATGGGTCGTCCTTCTCCTCTGTCACCCCCTGTGCATCAAGTTTCTTGTCCATGAAGCCATAAGTGATGAAACAAACCAAGCCGATGCACAGTAAGATGACCGATACGCAAACCGGGCGGGATACGCTTGCCGGGGAAATATTGGCGATAGCCGGTGCACCGAGCATTACGGCAGCAACGCCTACACGTGCAATAGCCATTTCGATGCCCATAGCGAGTGCCATCTCTTTTCCTTGGAACCACTTCACAATACCACGGCTCACTGTGATGCCTGCCATTTCGACACCGCAGCCGAAAAACATGAAGCCGATGGCCGACATCTTTGCCGAGGCCGGCATCCCGTCGAAGAATGGAGTAATATTCCACCACTTCTGTGGCAGGTTGAAATTGTTATTAAGGAAAGTTTCGGCACCACTGCCGACGAAAGCTTCGCTGACGCCAAAATAGTTGAGTGCTGCACCGAAAAGCATTACAACTCCCGATAGGACCGCCGTGAAGCGTACCCCCATCTTGTCGAGTATGATTCCGGCAAAGATGAGGAAGAAGACGAACACGTTAAGGAATGTTTCGCTACCGGCATAGCGCCCGAAAGTTTCCGGCGACCATCCCAGGTCGGTTTGTATTTTGGCTTGTAGCGGTGAGAGGACATCCATGAAGATGTATCCGAAGAACATGGCTGCTGCCAATAATACGAGGGCAGTCCAGCGCATGGCTTTGGAGTCGTTGAGTTTTCTTTGCATTTGTTCTGTCATATCATTAGTTATTTAATTTCCGTGAATGGTGATAGTTATTTCTTCAGCCACCTGTCAAGCCAGTTAAAGAACGTGCGTTGCCATAGTATGCCGTTTTGCGGTTTAAGCACCCAGTGGTTCTCGTCGGGGAACAGGAGCAGTTCGGCCGGGATGCCTTTCATGCGTGCTGCATTGAAGGCACCCATTCCTTGATTGTAGTTGATGCGGTAATCCAGTTCGCCGTGGATGCAGAGTATCGGGGTATCCCATTTGTCAACAAATTTGTGCGGGGAGTTTTCGTATGTCTTGCGGGCACGCACGGTTTGGTCTTTACTCCAGAATGCGTTATCGTATTCCCAATTAGAGAACCATGCTTCTTCCGTATCTGTGTACATTGATTCGAGGTTGAAAGCACCGTCATGGGCAATGAAAGCCTTAAACCGCTTATTATGATGGCCTGCAAGGTAATATACGCTGAAACCGCCGAATGATGCACCGACGGCACCGAGACGGTTCTTGTCGACGAACGGCAGGTTCTGTGCTGCGTCATCGATGGCAGAAAGGTAGTCATCCATGCATTGTCCGGTCCAGTCGCCACTGATCTGCTCATTCCACGCCTGTCCGAAACCCGGCAGACCGTGACGGTTAGGGGCTATGACAACATAGCCGTTGGCTGCCATCATCTGGAAGTTCCATCTATAGCTCCAAAACTGGCTGACAGGACTTTGCGGCCCACCTTCACAGAAAAGGAGGGTGGGATATTTCTTTGTTTCATCAAAGTCGGACGGGAGAATGACCCATACAAGCATCTGTTTCCCATCCGTGGTTTTCACCCATCTCTGTTGCACATCCCCGAATTTGAGCTGTTCGATGATATGCTTGTTCTCGGATGTTATTCGTTCTGTCTTTGTCTCCTTCACATTTTTTCCGGGAGTGATGATGTAAATATCATTCGGCGCAGAGAAGCTTTGGCGTAAGGCAAGCAGTTTGTTTCCTTTATTGGCCGGAGCTATGGAAACAAAGTCGGCCCATTCATCGGTCAGTTGTTTCAGTTCTCCCTTGGCATTGACGGCATACATGTTGACGCAGCCGTGCCATACGCCGATAAAATACCATGACCGCGAGTCGCTGCCCCAGCAAAAAGCGTCGACATTCGAATCGAAACTCTCGGTGACATATTTCTTCTCTCCGGTGGCAAGGTCGTATACGCACAGGCGGTTGCGGTCGGCCTCATAGCCGTTGCGTGCCATACTTGTCCATGCAATGTATTTGCCGTCGGGCGAGAATTGCGGGTTTTGGTCGTAACCGGGATTGTTCTTCAGGTTCTCCGGGGCGTTGACAGGCTGGTTGGCCATAGTGCGCTCCGGGTCGATGGGCGGCTCTTTATAATCGGCAGGCTTACAGAGGTTTTTTGTTTCACCTGTAGCTATAGTATATAAATAGATGTCGGCATCCGTAGATACGGCATAATCGAGTCCTTTTTTCTTTCGGCAGGTATAGGCTATTTGTTTTGAGTCAGGACTCCATGCCAACTGTTCGATGCCCCCGAACGGTTCCATCGGGCATTCGTATGGTTCGCCCTTGAGGATGTCTTCACCGGCGGTGATGCCCGTACTCGTTACATCGGCGATAAACGGGTGCTGTATAGTTTCGACGTAATGGTCCCAATGGCGGTACATCAAGTCGGTTATCAAACGGCCTGTAGCTTTCGGAAGGTCATCCGGGTTCTTTTGTATGATTCCGTTAAAAGGAATAGATTTCAGCAGTATCACTTTGTGTCCGTCGGGAGAGAAAGAATACCCTTCTATTTTCCCGCCGCTTTTGCTCAATTGCTTACGAGCAGTGCCATCCGGATTCATGCTCCATACCTCGCCTTCCGATAGATATGCTATGCGCTTGCCCCCTTCTATCCAGTGAGGGTCCGTTTCATTTTTTGTATTGGTTGTCAGTTGGCGGTTGTTCTTGCCGTTGGCATCGGTTATACATATTACAGTATGGCTTTTGTTGGCCTTCACGCTATAATATCCCACTTGGTAAACAATCTGCTTTCCATCGGGAGCTGCTTCGGCAGCAGCGACGCGCCCCATAGCCCAAAGCGTTTCGGGCGTCATCTGCTTGCTGGAGAGAGAAAGGTGTTGTTTTCCTATTTTCACGTTATCTTGAGCTATTAGATGAATGCCGGACAGCAGTAGTGCCGCAGCGAAAAACATTTTTTTCATACTTCAAGTTAATTTTATGTAAAGATTACGCGGTATTCGCGGTGAATTTGTAAAAAGCCGCTTTAGCCGCGTAATCTTTATCTGCTGTTTGGTTATTTTTTCAGTCGGTCGCGCTGTTTTTTCATTGCCTCGGCCTCTTTCTGCATGGCTTCGAGACGGGCAGCCAAGCCGCTTGTCTTTTTGGGGTTATTCTTGTTTTCCTGATACCGTGCCTCAAGTATTTGCAGCAGTTTCGCATCGTTGGTGGTCTTGCGTAGTGCCCACATGATGGCAGCGCTGAAGAAAAGGGAAACAAAATAATAGAAGTTCAAGCCCGAAGAATAGTCGTTGAACATGAAGAAGAACATTACAGGCATGATATACATCATCCACTGCATCATTTTCATCTGTTCAGCTTGTTGCCCCACCATTTGGTCTTTCTGTTGGCGCATTGACATGACCGTATAAAGCACGTTGGCGACACAGAAAAGAATACATGTGAGCGAAAGGTGGTCGCCTATAAGCCAAATGTCGGTGTTCCATTCGATAATCGGGTCGTATGTGGAGAGGTCGTCAATCCAAAGAAAACTCTGCCCGCGCAATTGGATGGCATTAGGCACAAAGTTGAACATTGCAATCCAGATAGGCATCTGTATCAGCATGGGTAAGCAGCCACTGAGCGGACTGACGCCGTATTTGGCATAGAGCGACATCATCTCCTGCTGTTTCTTCATCTGGTCTTCCGGCTTGTTGTATTGCTTGGTGGCTTCGTCGAGTTTGGGTTTCAGAACGCGCATCTTAGCCGAACTCATATAGCTCTTTTTAACCAGCGGATATGTGATAGCCTTAAGCAACAGGGTAATCAGGATGAGGACGATACCCATATTGAAACCGAAGCCTGTGAGCCAGTCGAAGACGTAGAGGGTAAACCAGCGGTTAATGATGCGGAAGAGCGGCCATCCGAGGTAGACCAACTGTTGCAGTTCGAGGTCTTTGCCGAAACGGCTTTCTTTTTCTATATCCTGCAATAGACGGAAATCGTTGGGGCCGATATACAGTTCGAACTCGCTGGGCTGCACGCCTGTAGGGTCGAAGAAAGTCTTTAGTTTTGCATTATATTGTTTCAAGTATCCTGAACCTTTCTCTTGCGGGATGCTGGTCATGAGGGCATTGGCTGCAAAATCGCTTTTTGAGATGAGTACGGCACTGAAGAATTGATTCTTGAATGCGACCCATTCGAGTGGTTTTTCGATCTTCTCGTCCACTTTCTCCGAACTTTCGTTTAGATAGTCCGTGTTGCTGCCTTTCTCTTTATAAGTCAGTGAGGAGTGGTGGTTCTCGAACGAAAATCCTTTTTCTTGCTGGCGGCATAAATCGTTCCATTCGATGTCCATTTCCTTGTAGTTCGGCGCAAAATGCCCAGCCATTCCCTGTGCCTGCAGCGACATGTGTAACAGATAGTCGTTGCCGAGCGTATAGTTGATAACGATAGCGCTTTCACTATTGGCAGCGGCAGTCATCGTGACAGTCGAGTCGGTGATATTAGAAGGGGTGAAAAACAAATCGGCCGTGATGATGTTCATGCTTTTCCCCGCAAGCATGAAGTTCATGTTCTGGTCTTTCCCCTCGAATAAAGTAACATCCTTGTGGCCGTTACGGTCTTTGAAGCCCAGTATCTTGGCTTTCTTGATGATACCGCCTTTCGTGTCGAAAGTCAGCTCTACCTTGTCGTTTTTCAATACAACCTGCCGGTTCTCGCCGTTAAGGGCAGGGTAGAACAAGGCAGTCGTATCGCCCTGCGCAGCAGCCAAGGCCTTTGCTTTGTGGGCAGCCTCGGTTGCCTTCTGGGCCTTCTCGGCATCGTTGCGTAGTGCGGTAGCAATAGAGTCTTGTTTACGTGCGGCTTCTATTTCTTCTTGCGACGGCTGATTGTAATAGCTGAATCCTATTAGCAACAGTGCAATGAGGACGAAGCCGATCATGTTGTTCTTATTCATATTCTTATTTTTCGTTTTCTTTGTTGGCTATGGAATGTTTTACGAAGTCGAGGAAGAGAGGGTGCGGGTTCAGTACCGTCGACTGGTATTCGGGATGGAACTGCGTACCGATATACCATTTCAGCCCGGGGATTTCCACTATTTCCACGAGATCGCTTTCCGGGTTACGGCCGGTGCACATCATGCCGTTACGCTCGTACTCCTTTTCATAGTCGTTGTTAAATTCGTAGCGGTGGCGATGGCGCTCTTGGATATGCTCTTCTTTGTATATATTGAGCACCCGGCTCCCTTGGCGGAGCACGCACTCATAGGCGCCCAAGCGCATGGTGCCGCCCATATTGGTGATATTCTTTTGCTCCTCCATTATGTCAATAACGTTGTGCTCGGTTTTTTCGTCCATTTCGCGGCTGTTGGCGTCAGCGTAGCCAAGCACGTTGCGGGCAAACTCGATCACCATCATCTGCATTCCCAGGCAGATACCGAAGGTGGGGATATCGTGTGTACGCAAATAGCGTGCAGCAATGATTTTCCCTTCGATGGCACGTTGCCCGAATCCCGGACAGATTACACACCCGTCTTGGCCGGCCAGCATCTCGGCAACGTTGCCTTCCGTTATCTTTTCCGAATTAATGAAAGTTAGCACCGTTTTGTGGTCGTTATACGTACCAGCCTGCGACAGACTCTCGCGAATGCTCTTATAAGCATCTTGCAAATCATATTTCCCTACAAGCCCGATGTGTACCTCTTCGATTGCATTCTTGCGCCGCTCGAGAAAACTTTTCCATGGACCGAGCGTAGGTGCCTCGCCGATTTCCATGCCCATCTTGCGCAAGATGGCTGTGTCGAGGCCCTGCTGTTGCATATTGACCGGAACTTCATAAATACTGGGCAGGTCTTCGCTCTGTACTACACAGTCGAAATCTACATTACAGAAGGCTGCCACCTTTTTGCGTATGTCGTTGTCAAGGTGTTTCTCTGTGCGCAACACTAATAAGTCGGGCTGGATACCCACACTCTGCAATTCCTTAACAGAATGCTGTGTCGGTTTGGTTTTCAGTTCGCCGGCCGCTTTCAGATAGGGGATATAAGTAAGGTGAACGCTGATGGCGTTACGGCCCAGCTCCCATTTCATTTGGCGGATTGCTTCCATGAACGGCGCACTCTCTATATCGCCGATGGTGCCGCCTATTTCTGTAATAACGAAGTCGTAATGAAATTTCTCACCGAGCAGCTTGATGCGGCGCTTGATTTCGTTGGTGATATGAGGTACGACCTGTATTGTCTTTCCCAGATAGTCTCCGCGGCGTTCCTTGTCGATGACGGCCTTATAGATACGCCCTGTTGTAAGCGAGTTGGCACGTGTGGTTTGTATGCCTGTAAAGCGTTCGTAATGCCCTAAGTCGAGGTCGGTTTCCATGCCGTCCACTGTTACATAACATTCCCCGTGCTCATAGGGATTCAGCGTGCCCGGGTCAATGTTGATGTATGGATCCATCTTCTGGATGGTAATATTGTACCCCCTTGCTTGAAGGAGCTTACCTATTGAGGACGAAATAATCCCTTTGCCAAGCGATGAAACCACACCGCCAGTGACGAAGATATACTTTGTTTCTGCCACGATTGATGATTATTTAATATTATATTTTGAATTATACAAGGTGCAAAATTACTAAAAAAAGTCGAGTTCTGCCACAGATTATCACAGATTTTCACTGATAAAATGATTTTCTTAATTTTATTGTGTATCTTTGCAACTCAAAACCATCAGATTAATGAAACGCAGATACATATATACGGTGCTGGCATTGCTGTTTGTTGCAACGGTTTCGGCACAGCACAGGCATAAGACAGTAAAAAATGATACGGCTCTCCTTGTGCGGGCATATATTGATTCATTGAACATTTACCGGCACCGGCTTGATTCTGTTTCGCGCATTGCCAGCTCGTTACGTCAGGAGAGCAACGATGGCAGATATTACCGGTTATTTGCCCCGCTCACGTTTTATCATTCGGCTGCAGGCAAAAGATTGTCGATTGCTCCGGGAAATACGGGGCACGACAACGTTGTGGATGCTATTGACGAGGCATTACTGAGGGTATACCTGAACCGCCCTGACTTGGTGAAAGACAGCGAAAGCCAGCTGGAAAGAGCCGGTACGTTGCGTAACGACATTGACCGTCCAGTAAAACAGGAAGTGGAACTGGTGGAGAAAGTGGCTCCAACACCCGAAGAACCGGAATTGTTGCCTACAGATGTGTTTTTCATCAAGAAGCCTAATTTTTGGAATTTCAAAGGCGATAGCTATTTACAGTTTTTGCAAAATTATGTCTCAAATAATTGGTATAAGGGAGGGGAAAGCAATTATTCGATGCTGGCTAACCTAACGTTGGAGGCCAATTATGACAACAAACAGCGGGTGAAATGGGAAAATAAGCTCGAAATGAAGCTTGGCTTCCAAACCTCGCGTGATGATACTGTGCATAAGTTCAAAACGGATAACGACCTTATACGCTTGACAAGTAAACTGGGGTTGCAGGCGCATAATAACTGGTATTATACGCTCCAGCTGCAGGCCGAAAGCCGGTTTACACAGGGATTGAAGAGCAATGACCATTATGTATATTCGGACTTTATGTCGCCGTTGAATCTAAACCTCGGCCTTGGTTTTGATTATAAGATTAAAACGAAGGACAGCCGGTTAAGCGGCAGTGTCAACCTATCGTTCCTTTCGTTTAATTTCAAGTATGTCGACCGTAAAAACTTGGCATCCCGGTATGGAATCAAAGGCGACCATCGGTCCACGGAAGACTTTGGTTCGCAGTTGACGGCCGACTTATCATGGAAGATATCCGATCAGGTGAGGTGGAAAACACGCCTAAATGCCTATACCTCTTATCATCGTGCACAAGTGGATTGGGAGAATACCATCATGGTGAACGTGAGCAAGTATATCAGCACCAATATTTTCCTCTATCCGCGCTTTGATGATTCGGCCAATTACGACGATAAGTTAGGCTATCTGCAGTTTAAGGAATATATGTCGCTCGGATTTTCTTATTCGTTCTGATAATCTTGTTGACGGAATAAGCATGTTTCTATCGCAACCGCAACACCTACAGGGATATATCGAGCTATGATACGACAGGTAGAGATAACACTTAAGCCCAAGTCACGGGGATTTCATCTGGTGACAAGTGAGATACTGAGGCAGTTGCCCAAACTGCCACAGGCGGGTATCATCAACATCTTCACGAAACACACGAGTTGCGGACTGAGCATTAACGAGAACTGCGACCCGGATGTGCGCGTCGATATGGAGAGCATCTTCAACCGTCTTGTGCCAGAAAACCAGCCCTACTATGAGCATACGCTGGAAGGTGCTGATGACATGCCGGCCCATGCCAAATCAACATTGAGCGGTGTGAGTATCAATATTCCGATTACTGATGGCAAGCTGAACATGGGGACTTGGCAAGGCATCTACTTCTGTGAGTACCGGAACTATGGCGGAGCCCGGAAACTGGTAGCGACGATAATTGGAGAGTGATATGAACTATACCTGCAAATCCGGGTTCGGGTAACAGATTAATACGCCAGTCCGGGATAAGAAACCCACGCTAATCCGGCGGCATAAAGGCAAGCTGTGGGCAGCAGG
>DBRC01000078.1:0-3376 GCA_002305505.1 Prevotella sp. UBA1378
ACAATTAATTCGCTATATTTGCAAAATACAGAACCATCCGGCAGCCAAGGGACAAGGATACCGGCTGCCCCGGTTCCGCACCGCGGCCTTTACCTTTGTTATAATAACCAATTTAGTAACCGTATCATGACAGAAACATATAGATTTATCACCGCCGGCTTACTGGCAACCGTCCTGGTTGTACAAATAAGCTTCATTGTTGCCCGCCGTATCAAGGAAAGGCGGGAAAGGCGAATACATAAGCTACTGATGCAGCGGCTGAGGACTGCCAACGCCACGAAGAACAGTCTGCTGTCCAACGAATCGATGCTGTACCAGCTGAAGAGGCTCACGACGTGGACATGGAGCAGCGACACGCACAACTTCATCGTGGGATGCACAAGGTCGGGGCTTATACACAAGGACCAGACGGCATTAAGGAATGACAGCATGGCCGTCATCAGCGAGCAAGACTTCATGCACAACTACCTGCACGATGACGACAAGCATGCAATAGACAGCTTCAGGGACCTGTGCAACGGCAAGCAACAGTCAATGCACATCGTCTACCGGTTCCACCCAGGCGGCAACAAATCGAGCTACGAGTGGGTCAACGTAAACGCCATCGTCACCGAGCGCGACGCTGCAGGGAAAGCGCGGTCTATCACCGGGTACAACGCCGTGATAACGCAGGAAGAAGGAAAGCCGGGAGGGGAAA
Organism: Prevotella sp. UBA1378; assembly: GCA_002305505.1. GTDB lineage: Bacteria > Bacteroidota > Bacteroidia > Bacteroidales > Bacteroidaceae > Prevotella. Next base: position 698 of record DBRC01000078.1, read on the forward strand.
GCCGGCGAGGGACGGATACCAAGACGGATATATGCAACACGCAGGCTGCCTACCTCAGTGATTTCAACGACGAGATTTTCCTAAGGCTGGGCCAGATGTTCAAGGCTGCCGACACTCTCAGCAACGCAACGGACAAAGGGACGCCACCGGACAGGGGGGCATTATTAAATAAGGTGGAAACGCTGCATAGACAAATCACATTCATGATAGAGAATGCCGTAAGCCTCTCGAAGATAGAGACGGGGAAATGGCAAATCAAGAAAGCACCCACGCAGATGGACGAGGCATTCAGGAAGATATACCATGAGCTCCGCCGCAGATATGCAAACAAGGACATACCGCTGCTGTTTCAAACCGACGACAGCGTAGGCATGGTGGAGACAGACATCAACAGCCTTTCGGCCATACTACACCAGCTGGTAAACAACGCCTACACATACACCGTGCAAGGGTATGTGACCATGGGATATACAGCCGCACCGGCCGACGGCTGCATCATGTTCTATGTGACTGACACTGGATGCGGCATCGACAGGAAGTACCACAACACGCTGTTCGAGCTACAAGTGAAGTTCGACAGCGGCAAGCCCAGCCCAGGCCTCGGCCTCGCCATCTGCAAACGCCTCGTCACCAGATTAGGGGGCACCATCGGGGTGGAGTCCGAGGCCGGGAAAGGCAGCACGTTCTGGTTCAAGCTGCCGTCAGGACACGGGAAAGGGAGCCATGCACCAGTAACACCGTAAAACAATGACAGATATGGATATAATGATTTTCGCCCCCCTGCTTGTGCTCATCGCCTGCCTCGCCTTCCTGTCGCTTAAAGCCGACAGGGCATTCAAGGCGGCCTGCTCTAAAACGGCACGACTGAGGGAAGAACTGCAAAACGCCAAGCGCCACATAAACGAACTGCGCAGCCGCAGCTCGTGCTCGATGCTCGTATCCACGCTGTACACATGGTCGTGGAGCGCACGGTCGGACATCCTGACGTTCAACAAGAAAGCCATCCTCTACCACGGCAAGCACTACACGTCGGCAGGCGGGGGCAACGCCGTGATGATACCTACCAAGGAATACATCAAGACGTTCGTCCACGAGAGGCACCGGGGATTGGCCGCAAGCGCGTTCAACCTGCTCATCGAGGGGAAAAGCAATACATTCAGCAAGAGGCTGCTCCTGCGCGAGAACAAGGAGGCGAAGGAATATGACTGGGTGGACATCTACGGCATCGCCACCGACCGCGACTGCTCCGGGCACGCCCTCGCCATCTTCGGGGCAACGGAGATGAGCACCGAGAACGAGCTGCTGGCAAAGGCCATCAAAGGGCTGGCAGAGGAAATGAAAAGGGCGGATAAGTCGTACCTCGAATCCATGGAACATATCAGCGGGAAACTGACCGCGGCGCTGAACGAATATGCCTGCCTGATAAGGAAACGCGAAGAGGCGGCCGGGCACGGACAGCACCAAGCATACACAGCAGGCATCCAAGCGGCAAGGCAACGCCTGGCACGGATGAAGCACAACATCAATATCATGGTGAAAATCGTCACCGGAAGATGGGACTTCAGCGAATCGCAATGCGACCTTAACATCATCATGAGAATCTGCCTCTCGAGTCTCGAAGAAAAACCGGTGCACAACAAGAGGGTTAAAAGGGAGCTCTGCTGCGCATGCAGCACATTCGAGGCTGTATTCAGCATAGAAACCATTGTCTGCATCACGGAACAACTGCTCCACAATGCAGACAAGTTTACCGGGCAGGGATACATCAAGCTTGGCTACGAAAAACCCGCAAACGGGTTCGTACGCATATTCGTCTCCGACTCGGGTTGCGGAATTGCCGCAGACAGGCGGGAAGGAATATTCAAGCCCTACAATACCGGGGATTCCCCCGACAACGGGCTGGGCATCGGCCTGGCGCTGGCCGCAAGGCTGGTAAAGGCGCTTGGCGGAAGCATCGGCTTCGACCCGGCGCCGGCTGGCGGGAGCATCTTCTGGTTTACCGTGCCCTATAGGGTTGCTGCAAACTAAGCCTCGCCCTTACCTACATTGAACGGGGCGATTGTACGCGGCCCTTGCTGATTGGGGATATGTATCGTGCCGAACTCGCTCTCGTAGCGCATGATGTTCTCCTGCAATGCGCCCAGTAGGCGCTTTGCATGTTCGGGCGCGAGGATGATACGGCTCTTCACCTGTGCTTTCTGAATGCCGGGAAGTACCCGTGCGAAATCAAGTACGAAGTCGGAGCTCGAATGGGTGATGATGGCAAAGTTTGCGTATTCGCCTTGAGCCACTTCCTGTGTCAGTTCTATCTGCAGTCCTTGCTGCTGGTTATTATTCTCATTCATATTTTTGTAACGGTTTAAATATTCTATTGTTTAGGATAATGCGGCCAAAGACTTGCCTCAATCTGCCAGGCTCAGCTTATCTCCTGCAAACTTACATAAAATTTTCCAAAAGTCAATGGAAAAGGGTCATTTATCTCTGTTTTTTGGACATTTATCTCAGAAAATGGGCGCACCTGCATAACCCTGTGTTTGGAAAGCCTGACAAAGTGGTAACCCGGGTTCGGGATAAGCAATTTCTGTTTTGCCGTAAAAAAATAAAAGGATTGCTGCCCTAAAGGCAAGCCGTGGGCAGCAGGCGGATAAGGGGGCAAAAAGATTTATAGCTATAAATCCG
>DBRC01000078.1:3443-18747 GCA_002305505.1 Prevotella sp. UBA1378
AAAAATGGCCAAAAATCAAAATGGGGGTAAATCCTCTGTGCTACTACGGCAAGGCCGCCGCAACGCGAGGGGTATCGCTGCCGGATTAACACGATGCCCTTATCCCGAACCCGAGTTAATTGATCATCCCGAACCCAGGTTAATGATAATCCCGAACCCGGGTATGGCTACACAAAGGCATGCCCACCAACGGATAACAGCCTGCAGAACGGGATGGGAGAGGCTGACAAAAAAAGGAGTGCCCGACTTAGCACCGGACACTCCCTTGAAGGTTATAAGTATTGCCGCAAGGCACGTATTACTCTTTTACTGCCTCTGCATTCTCCTCGGCAAAATCGAGGACGTTCTTCTTGTTGGCCTGCATGCGCTCATACTCTTCTTTCGACCCGACAATGAGCTTGTCGAACTCGCGCAAACCGGTACCGGCTGGAATGAGGTGACCGCAGATAACGTTCTCCTTCATACCCTCCAGACGGTCTACCTTTCCGCGGATAGCTGCTTCGTTGAGCACCTTGGTCGTCTCCTGGAAAGATGCGGCCGACATAAAGCTCTTGGTCTGGAGCGCAGCGCGTGTGATACCCTGCAGAATCTGGGTAGACGTAGCAGGAACGGCATCGCGCACCTGGACGAGCTTGAGGTCGCGCCGCTTAAGCGACGAGTTTTCATCACGCAACTTACGGGCTGTAACAATCTGACCGGCCTTCATGTTCTCGCTGTCGCCGGCATCGGTCACCACCTTCTTGCTCCAGATGCGGTCATTCTCCTCGGCAAACTCGAGCTTGTCTACCACTTCCTGCTCAAGGAACGACGTATCGCCCGGGTCGTTTATCTGCACTTTACGCATCATCTGGCGCACGATAATCTCGAAATGCTTATCGTTGATCTTCACACCTTGCAGGCGGTAAACATCCTGCACCTCGTTGACGATATACTCCTGCACGGCCGTCGGACCCTTAATGGCAAGGATGTCGGCCGGAGTGATGACACCGTCGGAAAGCGGCGTGCCTGCACGGACGGCATCGTGTTCCTGCACCAATATTTGCTTGGAGAGCGAGACGAGGTATTTACGCTGTTCGCCCGTCTTCGACGTTACAACGATTTCGCGGTTACCACGCTTCACCTTACCCATCGTCACCTCGCCGTCGATTTCCGACACCACCGCCGGATTCGACGGGTTGCGGGCCTCAAAGAGCTCGGTAACGCGCGGGAGACCACCGGTGATGTCGCCGGCCTTGCCCACGGCACGCGGAATTTTCACAAGGGTGGTACCGGTCTTCACGGTCTGCCCGTCTTCCACTACGACGTGCCCGCCCACAGGGAAGTTGTACGTACCCACTTTCTCGCCGTTGGCGCCAATGACGTCACACGTAGGAACCTTCGACTTATCCTTCGATTCGGTGATAATCTTCTCGGTAAGTCCGGTTGTCTCGTCTGTCTCGGCACGGAAAGTGACGCCTTCTATCACATCATTGAACTTGAGGACACCGCCGTATTCGGTAACGATCACGGCGTTGAACGGATCCCACTGGGCAATCTTCTCACCCTTAGACACTACGTCGTTCTGCTTATGATAGAGCGAAGAGCCGTAAGGCACGTTCATGGTAGAAAGCACGATCTTGGTATTCGGGTCGACAAAGCGTACCTCGCCCAAACGGCTGACAACCATCTCGCAGGCCTTCCCGTCCTCTTCGAACGGCACGGTACGCAGCTCTTCAAACTCGAGCTTGCTGTCGTTCTTGGCCACAATGCTGGCATTGGCGGCGGCATTGCCGGCCACACCACCGGCGTGGAACGTACGGAGCGTAAGCTGTGTGCCCGGCTCGCCGATAGCCTGCGCAGCAATCACACCGACGGCCTCGCCTTTCTGCACCATGCGGCGGGTGGCAAGGTTGCGGCCATAACATTTCATGCAGACACCGTGCTTGCTCTCGCAAGTAAGCACCGAGCGTATTTCGACGCTCTCAATGGGGGAGTCCTCTATCTGCTGCGCTATCGGCTCAGTGATTTCCTCTCCGGCAGCCACAATCATCTCGCCGGTCGACGGATGGATGATGTCATGGACCGACACGCGGCCAAGGATGCGCTCGGAAAGCGTGGAAATCACTTCGTCGCCATTCTTCAATGCCGTGCAGACCAGTCCGCGCAGCGTGCCGCAGTCTTCCTCGTTGATGATCACGTCGTGCGACACGTCTACAAGGCGGCGGGTAAGATAACCGGCGTCGGCTGTCTTCATGGCGGTGTCGGCAAGACCCTTGCGGGCACCGTGGGTAGAGATGAAGTACTCAAGCACCGACATACCTTCCTTGAAGTTTGAAAGAATCGGATTCTCAATCGTACCGCGGCCTTCGGCACCGGCCTTCTGCGGCTTCGCCATCAGTCCGCGCATACCTGCCAGCTGCTTAATCTGCTCACGGGAGCCGCGGGCTCCAGAATCAAGCATCATATAAACGGCGTTGAAACCCTGGTCGGCCTCGGTCATCTCTTTCATCAATACGTTGGCGAGGTCGTTGTTGACGTGCGTCCAAGTATCAATAACCTGATTATAACGCTCGGTATCGGTAATGAAACCGAGGTTGTAGTTTTCTGTAATCTGGCGTATTTCCTCGTTACCCTTCTGCACCAATGTCTCCTTTGCATCGGGGATGATGATATCGTCGAGGTTGAACGAAAGCCCGGCAAGATAAGCCATGCGGTAACCGAGGTTCTTGATGCCGTCGAGGAATTCGCATGCCTCTGCGAAACCTACGGTCTTGATGACGTCGGCGATGATGTCGCGCAGGCTCTTCTTGGAAATCACCTTGTTCACATACCCCACTGCTTCGGGGATAATACCGTTGACGATGACACGCCCCACGGAGGTTTCCACCATCGTGTCGGCCAGCTGCCCGTTCTCATCAAGATCCTTCACGACAACCCTTACCTGGGCATGGAGGTCGCACTTGCCCTCGTTATGCGCAATGATGGCCTCCTCGGGGCCGTAGAACGTAAGCCCTTCGCCCTTGGCTCCGGGGCGTATCTTGGTGATATAGTACAATCCGAGCACCATGTCCTGCGAAGGAACGGTGATAGGGGCGCCGTTGGCCGGATTCAGGATGTTATGGCTCTGGAGCATCAGTATCTGTGCTTCGAGCACCGCCTCGTTGCTCAACGGGAGGTGGACAGCCATCTGGTCGCCGTCGAAGTCGGCGTTGAACGCCGTACAAGCCAGCGGATGGAGCTGGATGGCCTTGCCCTCGATCAGCTTCGGCTGGAAGGCCTGGATACCAAGGCGGTGAAGCGTCGGGGCACGGTTCAGGAGAACGGGGTGCCCTTTCATCACATTCTCAAGGATATCCCAGATTACCGGTTCGCGGCGGTCGACGATTTTCTTTGCGCTCTTTACCGTCTTCACGATACCGCGCTCGATGAGCTTACGGATGATGAACGGCTTATAGAGTTCGGCAGCCATCAGTTTTGGCAGGCCGCATTCTCCCATCTTCAGTTCCGGGCCTACGACGATTACCGAACGGGCCGAGTAGTCGACACGCTTACCAAGCAAGTTCTGACGGAAACGCCCCTGTTTGCCCTTAAGCGAATCGGAGAGCGATTTCAACGGGCGGTTGCTGTCACTCTTCACCGCACTGCTCTTGCGCGAGTTGTCGAACAAACTGTCGACAGCCTCCTGGAGCATACGCTTCTCATTGCGGAGAATCACCTCGGGGGCCTTGATTTCGACAAGGCGCTTCAAACGGTTGTTGCGTATGATGACGCGGCGGTAAAGGTCGTTCAAATCGGATGTGGCGAAACGGCCGCCGTCCAGCGGGACAAGCGGGCGCAGCTCCGGAGGGGTAACCGGGATGATCTTCATGATCATCCATTCGGGATGGTTCACATCCTTGCTCACACGGAATGCTTCGACTACCTGCAGGCGCTTCAAGGCCTCGTTCTTGCGTTGCATCGAGGAGTCGCTGTTTGCGCGGTCGCGCAGCTCGTACGACAGCGAGTCGAGGTCAAGGCGCATGAGCAGGTCGTAAATGGCCTCGGCCCCCATCTTGGCAATAAACTTGTTGGGGTCGTTGTCATCCAAATACTCGTTGTCGGGCGAGAGCTGGTTATCGAGGATTTCGTTGTACTCGTCTTCCGACAGCAGGTCGTATACGTTAGAGCCCACGGCATCGTTGCCCTCGGCATCTTTCCTGCCGGCCAATACGCCGGGCTGAATCACTACGTAACGCTCGTAGTAGATGATGGCGTCGAGCTTCTTGGTCGGGAGGCCAAGCAGATAACCAATCTTATTGGGGAGGGAGCGGAAGTACCAGATGTGCGCAACGGGGACAACAAGCTCGATGTGCCCGGTACGCTCGCGGCGCACTTTCTTTTCCGTCACCTCCACGCCGCACCGGTCGCAGACGATGCCCTTATAGCGGATTCGCTTGTATTTACCGCAAGCACACTCATAATCCTTGGTCGGGCCGAAGATGCGCTCGCAGAACAAACCGTCGCGTTCAGGCTTGTATGTCCGGTAGTTGATGGTTTCAGGCTTGGTAATCTCACCAAATGAACTTTCCAGTATATCTTCGGGAGAAGCTAGTCCGATGGTAATTTTGGTAAAATTACTCTTTATCTTTGAATCTTTCTTGAAAGCCATATTCTTTCTTGATTTCTAATTTCTAATTCCTTAAATTTCTGATTTCACCTCTAATTAATCAAGGGTAACGCTAAGACCCAGGCCCTTCAGCTCGTGCAGCAGCACATTGAGCGACTCCGGTATTCCCGGCATGGGCATCGGCTCACCTTTGACGATGGCCTCGTAAGCTTTTGAACGCCCTACGACATCATCCGACTTGATGGTCAGGATTTCCTGGAGCACATGACTGGCACCGAAGGCTTCCAGCGCCCATACCTCCATTTCCCCGAATCGCTGACCGCCGAACTGCGCCTTACCGCCAAGCGGCTGCTGGGTGATGAGCGAATACGGGCCGATGGAGCGGGCATGCATCTTATCCTCTACCATGTGTCCCAGTTTCAGGAAGTAGGTGATGCCTACCGTTGCCGGCTGGTCGAACATCTCGCCGGTCTCGCCGTCGTAAAGATGGGTAGAACAGAGGTGCGGAAGGCCTGCCTTGTCGGTCCACTCGGCTAAATCGTCGAGCTTGGCACCGTCGAAGATTGGCGTGGCAAACTTAACGCCCAGACGCTTGCCGGCAGCACCGAGGATGGCCTCGAATATCTGCCCGAGGTTCATACGCGAAGGCACTCCGAGCGGGTTCAGCACCAGGTCGACCGGGCGCCCGTCCTCAAGGAAGGGCATGTCTTCCTGCCTTACAACCTTCGATACGATACCCTTGTTACCATGACGTCCGGCAAGCTTATCGCCCACACCGATTTTGCGTTTCTTTGCGACATAAACCTTAGCCATCTGCAAGATGCCCGAAGGCAGTTCGTCACCGATGGTAATGGCAAACTTCTTGCGCTTCATTTCCGCATCAAGGAGTTTGTATTTCTTCATGAAGTTGATGATGAGCTGCGCTATCATCTCGTTCTTATGGTCATCGCTGGTCCATGTGCTAATCTGGATATCCCCGAATTCAAGGTTTTTCAAGTTGGTCATCGTGAACTTTGCGCCCTTTGAAATAATCTCGGCACCGGTATAATCCTTCACGCCCTGCGATGTCTCACCCTCTGTCAAGGCAAGCAACTTGTCGACAAGGATATCCTTCAGGTCGTCTACCTTAGCCTCGTACTCCTCGTCGATCTTCGCCAGCACGATCTTATCCTGCTGCTTGGTCTGGCGGGTCTTGATGGCACGCGCAAACAATTTCTTGTCGATTACGACACCGGTCAGCGAGGGATTGGCTTTCAGCGAAGAGTCCTTCACGTCGCCGGCCTTGTCACCGAAGATGGCGCGGAGCAGCTTCTCCTCAGGCGAAGGATCGCTTTCGCCCTTCGGGGAGATTTTGCCTATAAGGATATCACCCGGTTCCACGCGCGCTCCCACACGGATGATACCATTGTCGTCAAGGTCCTTCGTAGCTTCCTCGCTCACGTTCGGGATGTCGCTTGTGAACTCCTCGACACCACGCTTGGTTTCACGTACATCGAGCGAATACTCATCTACATGGATAGACGTCAGGACATCCTCGCGCACGATGCGCTCATTGAGCACGATGGCATCCTCGTAGTTGTACCCCTTCCATGGCATGTACGCCACGAGAAGGTTTCTTCCCAATGCCAACTCGCCGTTTTCGGTTGCATACCCCTCTGTCAGGATGTCGCCCTTCTTCACGCGCTGGCCTTTACTGCAGATTGGACGCAAGTCGATGGTCATGTTCTGGTTGGTACGGCGGAACTTAGGTATGCGGTACTCCTTGAGCGCCGGCTCGAAGCTGACAAACTCTTCGTCTTCCGTGCGGTCGTAAAGGATACGTACGGTCGTAGCGTCAACATACTCTACGACACCTTCGCCCTCTGCGGTAATCATGGTACGCGAGTTTTCGCAAACCTGTTTCTCGATACCGGTTCCCACAATCGGAGCTTCGTTGTGAAGCAATGGGACGGCCTGGCGCATCATGTTCGAACCCATCAGCGCACGGTGGGCATCGTCGTGCTCCAGGAATGGGATCAGCGATGCGGCGATGGAGGCGATCTGCTGCGGCGACACGTCCATCAAGTCTACTTCGGAAGGGGGAACGACAGGGAAGTCGGCATCCTGGCGGCATTTCACGACGTCGCGGATAAACGAGCCATCATCGTTCAGCGGTGCATTGCCCTGACCGATTACATGGTCTTCCTCTTCTTCGGCTGTAAGATATACTATTTCTTTATTATCCAGGTTGGCACTGCCGGCTTCCACCTTGCGGTAGGGTGTTTCAATGAAGCCCAGTTCGTTAATCTTCGCATACACGCAAAGCGACGAGATAAGGCCGATGTTTGGGCCTTCAGGGCTCTCAATCGGGCAGAGGCGACCATAGTGAGTGTAATGCACGTCGCGCACTTCGAATCCGGCACGTTCGCGCGAGAGGCCGCCGGGGCCGAGGGCCGAGAGGCGGCGCTTGTGCGTCACTTCTGCCAGCGGGTTGGTCTGGTCCATGAACTGCGACAACGGGTTGGTCCCGAAGAACGAGTTGATAACGCTCGATATAGTCTTGGCGTTAATGAGATCGGTCGGAGTGAACACTTCGTTGTCGCGTACGTTCATCCTTTCCCGGATGGTGCGGCTCATGCGTGCCAGACCGATGGAGAACTGGTTGCTCAACTGCTCACCCACTGTGCGCACACGGCGGTTCGACAAGTGGTCGATATCGTCCACCGTAGCCTTCGAGTTGATCAGCTGTATCAGGTACTTGATGATTTCGATGATGTCCTCTTTTGTCAGCACACGCACATCCATGTCGGTATTCAAGCCCAGCTTCCTGTTGATGCGGTAACGCCCTACATCGCCCAAGTCGTAACGCTTGTCGGAGAAGAACAGGTTCTGGATCACTTCGCGCGCACTGGCATCATCGGCCGGGTCGGCATTACGCAACTGGCGGTATATGTACAATACGGCTTCCTTCTCCGAGTTGCTCGGGTCTTTCTGCAGGGTATTGAAGATGATGGAATAATCCTGTGCCACCGCTTCATCCTTATGTACAAGGATTGTCTGGGCGCCGCTCTCGAGGATGTCGTCCATGTTATCTTCGGTAATCTCCGTCTCGCGCTCCATAATCATCTCGTTGCGCTCGATAGAAACCACCTCACCGGTGTCCTCATCCACGAAATCCTCGTTCCAGCTCTTCAGCACACGGGCAGCCAGTTTGCAGCCGACAACGGATTTCAGTGATTTCTTATTGACTTTCACCTCCTCGGCCAAATCGAAAATCTGAAGGATATCCTTATCCGTCTCGAATCCGATAGCACGGAGCAATGTAGTAACAGGTAATTTCTTCTTACGGTCGATGTATGCGTACATCACGTTATTGATATCCGTAGCAAACTCGATCCAAGAACCTTTGAACGGGATAATGCGGGCCGAATACAGCAACGTGCCGTTGGCGTGCACATTCTGTCCGAAGAACACACCCGGAGAACGGTGCAACTGGGAGACAACCACGCGCTCGGCACCATTTATCACAAACGTACCGTTGCTCGTCATATAAGGAATCGGCCCGAGGAATACGTCTTGAATCACTGTACCGAAATCCTCATGGTCCGGGTCGGTGCAATACAGTTTCAGCTTAGCCTTCAAAGGTACGCTATATGTCAGCCCGCGCTCCAGACACTCGTCGATGGTGTAACGGGGCGGGTCGATATAGTAATCCAAGAACTCAAGAACGAAGTTGTTACGCGTATCGGTGATAGGGAAGTTCTCTGCGAACACCTTATACAAACCGTCATTCTTGCGTTCCTCAGGCGGAGTGTCCAACTGCAGGAAGTCCTTGAAAGACTTTAATTGCACATCAAGGAAATCAGGAAACGGCATCGGATTCTTGACGCTGCCAAAGTTTACTCTGTTATCTACTATTTTTGAAGCCATATAAAATGATATTGTTTCTTATTGGGCCTATTCACCCGTATTGGTCGATGGGACTTGCAAATCCAATCATCTGGAAAATGCGTCAAAAAGACACAAAAAGGTTAAGAACCTCCTACTTAGAAGTTCTTAACCATTTTAAATATTGTTGTGCTTGTATTATTTGAGTTCAACTACAGCACCAGCCTCTTCAATGGCCTTCTTCAAGTTCTCTGCCTCGTCCTTAGAGAGACCTTCCTTCAGTGTAGAAGGAGCACCGTCTACAAGATCCTTAGCCTCTTTCAGACCCAAGCCGCAAGCTTCCTTAACGGCCTTTACAACCTGCAACTTAGCAGCACCTGCCTCTTTCAGAACCACGTCGAAAGAAGTCTTCTCCTCAACTGCGGCATCAGCGCCGCCAGCAGCAGGACCAGCAGCAACAGCAACAGCTGCAGCAGCGGGCTCAATTCCATACTCGTCCTTCAGGACTGTTGCCAACTCGTTTACTTCCTTAACTGTAAGATTTACTAATTCTTCAGCAATAGCTTTAATATCTGCCATTTTATTTAAATTTTTAATGTTTTTTAATGTTGATTGTTATGACTTTGTTGAATTATTCAGGACGCTCGCCTAAAGTCTTCAGCACACCATGGATAGTGTTCGCACCTGACTGGAGCGCAGAAACGACGTTCTTCGTAGGCGACTGCAGCAAAGCCACAACGTCTGCGATAAGTTCGTTCTTGCTCTTGAGAGAAGCAAGCTCCTCAAGTTTATCTGCACCGACAAAGAAACTCTCTTCGGCATAAGCAGCCTTCAGAGCAGGAATCCCTGTCTTTGTATATTCCTTGAGCAACTTAGCGGGCACGTTAGCCGTTTGTGTGAACATGACGGCCGTATTGCCTTTTAAGCAACCATAAAGCGGTTCATAATCAATTTCAGCATTCTCGAAGGTCTTGTGAAGGAGCGTGTTCTTCACAACGACCATCTTGACATCACTCTTGAAGCACTTACGGCGGAGGTCGCTTGTTTCAGCGGCATTCAGCCCGGTCAGGTCAACCAGGTAAAAATGGCTGTACTCCTTCAGTTTCTCTCCAAGTTCTACGATAATAGTATCTTTTACTTCCTTTTTCATTTTACTAAACTTTTAACGAGTTATTCAACTGATTTAGGATCGACCTTGATACCTACACTCATAGTGCTCGACAGGAAGATACTCTTGATATACGTACCCTTAGCAGCAGCAGGCTTCAGCTTGATGATGGTCTGGATAAACTCCTTCGCATTCTCATAGACTTTCTCGGGGGCAAAGCTCACCTTGCCGATCGATGCGTGCACGATACCAGCCTTGTCAACCTTAAAGTCTATCTTACCCTGCTTTACTTCCTTCACAGCCTTAGCAACGTCCATAGTTACCGTACCGCTCTTCGGGTTCGGCATCAAACCGCGGGGGCCGAGGATACGGCCGAGAGGTCCGAGCTTACCCATGCACGACGGCATTGTGATGATAACATCAACATCTGTCCAACCGCCCTTGATCTTATCGATATATTCATCGAGACCAACGTAGTCAGCACCTGCTTCTTTCGCAGCAGCTTCCTGATCAGGAGTACAGAGGCAAAGCACGCGTGTTGTCTTACCGGTTCCGTTCGGCAGCGAAACAACGCCGCGAACCATCTGGTTAGCCTTACGCGGATCCACGCCCAAGCGTACATCGATATCAAGCGAAGCGTCAAACTTGGTGGTGGTAATTTCCCTCACCAACTCCGAAGCCTCCTTCAAAGAGTATGCTTTCCCTGCTTCAACCTTACCAGCTACTAACTTTTGATTTTTTGTCAGTTTACTCATTGTTTTAATTGAAGTTTAATTGGATTAGTGATTGCTGATTATGGATTACGGTTCGCACCTTCATCTTTAATCCTTCATCCCTAATCATTGTTATTTACCCGGGAAGTCCCCTTTAACAGTGATACCCATACTTCTTGCTGTACCTGCAACCAACTTCATGGCTGCTTCGACGGTGAAACAGTTCAAGTCTTTCATCTTGTCCTCAGCGATTTCCTTCACCTGCTCCCAAGTCACCGAAGCGACTTTTTTACGGTTGGGCTGTGCAGAACCGCTGCTTACCTTAGCTGCCTCCTTCAGCTGTACAGCTGCCGGAGGAGTTTTCAGTTCGAAGCTGAATGACTTGTCAGTGTAGTATGTGATAACAACAGGAATAATCTTTCCTGCCTTATCCTGGGTTCTGGCGTTGAACTCCTTGCAGAATCCCATAATATTAATACCCTTCGAACCAAGTGCAGGCCCTACTGGGGGGGAAGGATTCGCAGCGCCACCTTTAATCTGTAATTTGATTAATCCAGCAACTTCTTTAGCCATTTCTGTTTATAAATTATAATTGATTGTTATATAAGCCCGCGGAGTGGAAGCCTCCACCGGCCGTATATAGGAACAGGCGCATCGTAACAAAATTGCGCCTTATTCTTTCTCTACTTGGTTAAAAGCAAGCTCCAGGGGAGTCTTGCGCCCGAAAATCTTCACCATCACCTTCAGCTTACGCTTCTCGGCATTCACCTCTTCGATGACGCCGCTGAAACCGCTGAACGGCCCGTCGGTCACTTTCACCGTCTCGTCGACACTGTACGGGATATTCATCTCCACTGCCTCAATGGCAGTTTCTTCTGCCGTCCCGAGAATGCGGTTTACGTCAGCCTGACGCAGGGGCGTGGGATTATCCAAGCCGCCCAAGAAACCTAATACATTTGGCATGAAACGCAGCGTATGGGCAATCTCCCCCTGCAGGTTAGCCTCGACAAGGACGTATCCCGGCAAGAAAAGTTTTTCCTTTATCACGCGTTTGCCGTTCCGGAGCATAGCATACTTCTCGGTAGGCAGAAGCACTTGATTCACATTGGCAGCCAATACCGCATCGTGCTTTATAGAAGCTTCAAGATATTCCTTCACTTTTGCTTCCTTACCGCTTACGGCACGCAGTACATACCATTTCATTCCTGTTTCAGCCATCTCTCAAATTGCGAATTAACCCGGATAAACGAAACTCATGAAATTCTTAAATACTACATCCAGCAACCACACAACAAGAGCAATGACCAGCGAGGAAGTTAAAACTACCACCGCGCTGTGCGTAAGCTCCGGGAGTGTAGGCCAAGTGGTCTTGTGTGCCAGCTCATCGTAGCAAGCTTTGCAATAATTTACAAATTTCTTGAACATAAACTTTCTTCTTTTTAGCACGGGAAGGAGGACTCGAACCCACGACCCTCGGTTTTGGAGACCGATGCTCTACCAACTGAGCTATTCCCGTAAAGGGTTCCCGCATCCCCCGATGCGGGAACATCCATTTATTGCAAGGGGATTAATCCTCGAATACTTCTGTAATCTGGCCAGAACCTACCGTGCGGCCACCTTCGCGGATAGCGAAACGCAGACCCTGGTTCAAGGCAACAGCATAAATCAACTCAACAGTGATTTCCACGTTGTCGCCAGGCATTACCATCTCAACGCCCTCGGGCAGGGAGATTTCACCTGTACAGTCCATCGTACGGAGGTAGAACTGCGGACGATACTTGTTACCGAACGGAGTATGACGGCCGCCCTCTTCCTTCTTCAACACGTAGATAGAAGCCTTGAAGCGCTTGAACGGCTTAATCTGACCCGGATGGCAGAGCACCATACCACGCTTGATTTCATTCTTGTCGATACCGCGGAGCAACAGACCTACGTTGTCACCAGCCTGACCCTCATCGAGGAGCTTGCGGAACATCTCAACACCTGTTACAACGGACTTCTTGTCTTCACCAAGGCCGAGGAGTTCAACTTCGTCACCTACGTGGATGACACCAGTCTCGATACGGCCGGTAGCAACAGTACCACGGCCCGTGATTGAGAACACGTCCTCAACAGGCATCAAGAACGGTTTCTCCGTATCGCGCGGAGGCTCCTGAATCCACTCGTCAACGGTATTCATCAGTTCCATTACTTTCTCTTCCCATTTAGCTACGCCATTCAATGCGCCGAGGGCAGAGCCGCGGATGATAGGGGTATCCTCTTCAAACTCGTACTGATCGAGAATTTCACGAACTTCCATTTCAACAAGTTCGAGCATTTCCTCATCCTCAACCATGTCGCACTTGTTCAGGAACACAACCAAGCGGGGAACGTTTACCTGGCGGGCGAGCAGTACGTGCTCACGGGTCTGGGGCATCGGACCGTCAGTTGCAGCGACAACGAGGATAGCACCGTCCATCTGGGCAGCACCGGTAACCATGTTCTTTACATAGTCGGCGTGACCCGGACAGTCTACGTGAGCATAGTGACGCTTTGCAGTCTGATACTCAACGTGAGAGGTATTAATGGTAATACCACGCTCCTTCTCTTCCGGAGCATTGTCGATCTGGTCAAAAGACTTAACCTCAGAAAGACCAGCCTTTGCCAAAACGGTAGTGATGGCAGCTGTCAGAGTTGTCTTACCATGGTCTACGTGACCGATAGTACCAATGTTTACGTGCGGTTTGGTGCGCACAAAATTCTCTTTAGCCATAGCTTTAATTTATTTATTATTATTAATGAATGATCAGATTTTTAATGCTTTCTCAAGAGCTGTAACTGAGAGTTGAACTCAGGACCTCTTCCTTACCAAGGAAGTGCTCTACCACTGAGCTATTACAGCGAACTTTAGAGCGGAAAACGGGGCTCAAACCCGCGACCCCCAGCTTGGAAGGCTAGTGCTCTATCAACTGAGCTATTTCCGCATTTCCGGCATTCCTGCCGCTCACTCCCCTTTCGGAAGTGGGTGGTGATGGATTCGAACCACCGAAGGCATCGCCAGCAGATTTACAGTCTGCCCCATTTGGCCACTCTGGTAACCACCCTTGTTTGTTTCCGGCCTACGCCCTTTCTCTCCCCGTATCCGGCCGAGCCTCTTGTCGGATTCGAACCAACGACCCCGAGATTACAAATCACGTGCTCTGGCCAACTGAGCTAAAGAGGCGTTTCTTTGCAGCCGCTCCCTATCGGAATCACGACCTATCGGAAAACGGCTGCAAAGATAGGCATTATTTTTTAATTACCAAAATTTTTTCGGTTATTTTTTATCTGCTCCTCGCTTTTTCCTTGTATTTCTGTAGCTGCACTTTCATCGAGTCGACACAAAGATCCGTACTCTCCTCGAACGTATCGCTGACTTTCTCGACAAACAAGGTGTTTCCCGGTACGGTCACCGTCAGGCTCACATCCTTATTCTGGGCTGTGGCAGGCTTCACTACTTTGCATTGCACCTCTACTTTCTGTATGTCCTCGTAAGATCTTTCCAACTTGGCGATTTTCTTTTCGATAAATGCCTCTAATTTCTCGGTAGCGTCGAAGTGGATCGACTGAATCTTAATTTCCATAGTTACCTCCTGTTTTTAAAGGTTACGCCCGTGGGTGGGCTTGTTTATAAACTCGCTTCAGCTGCTCGAATGTCGTATGGGTATAAACCTCGGTCGTGTTCAGACTCTGGTGTCCCAGCAGCTTTTTCACACTTTCCAATCCGGCCTCGTGGTTCAGCATCGCCGTGGCAAAGGTATGCCGCAACACATGCGGGGAACGCTTTTTCATCGCCGTAACCCGGGAAAGGTGCTTGTGCACGACATAATGCACCTGCGCCCTGTTCATCCGCTTGCCTTCCCGGGTAAGGAAGAGGGCATCCGAAGATTTCGGCACCTGCCCGTCGCGTAATGCCATGAACTGCCTGAGAGCCTGATCCAGCTCTTCCCCGAAAGGCACGATGCGCTGCTTGTTCCGCTTGCCCGTCACTTTCAGCTGCCGTTGCCCGAAATCCACGTCCCCGTCGGAGAGCCCTATCAGCTCGGAGAGCCGGATACCCGACTCGTAGAACAACAGCAACATGGTACGCGCACGCACATCCACGTAGCCCGTGCCCCACTCTACCTTGTCCAGCAATTCGTCCACCTCGTCTTCGCGCATGAAATACGGGAGCGGCTTTGTACGCTTAGGCCCCGCTATGCGGTGGGCCGGGTCGCTGGCCACCAGGCCGCGGCTGAGGGCAAAACGAAAAAAAGAGCGCACGGCACTCAGATAGGTATTCACCGATGATGCCATGACACCCCTGTCGACCATGTATTCCATCCAGCCACGTATAACGTCGGCGTCGACTGCTTCCCAAACAAGTTGACTGTCCAGTTGCTTGAAATAAGCCTCGAAATCGCGGAGCGCCCTTTCATACCCCTTCACGGTCAGCAGGCTTTTATTCCGCTCGTAGCGTAAGTAATCCAAAAACCGGTCAATCATCATCGTTGCACGTTTATTTGTCTTTTCGGCAACGAATTTACGGAATTTAATTCAAACCACCAAATTTTTTAAGGATATTTTATTCCTCTGTAGCGTGCATTTTCTGTACGTAAATGGCGTGTTCCATCTTAAGGCGCTTCAACACAGACGGTTTGTCGAACTGCTGACGTGCGCGGAGTTCTTTAACGACACCTGTCTTTTCGAATTTTCTCTTGAACTTCTTGAGAGCCTTCTCGATGTTCTCGCCTTCTTTTACTGGTACAATAATCATTTTGCTTTGGTTTTAAATTTTTTAATTAAACTTGATGCTTTTGGGCACAATGCCACAATTTGCGGCTGCAAAATTACAACTAATTTACCAAACGAACAAACTTTTTGCTGTTTTTTTAATTTTCACTGCAGATTCTCATCGGAGGGGCACCTCAAAAACACCATGCCTGTGCGCAAGCGGTTCCCTGCTAAGGCTCCTGTAATAAAGGCCTGAGTTCGGGATAAGGATATCACGCTAATCCGGACGGCGGTGCCCCC
>DBRC01000077.1 GCA_002305505.1 Prevotella sp. UBA1378
ATTATATTGTGCATAAGACAGTTATATTTAGAATTAACGGAATTTAATAGACACTTGTGTCTTGTTTTTGTTGTTACAATGCGCCGGGTGGTGGGGATTCACTCCCACTTGATGACCACCGTGTTGTAACCCATTGCACTGAACATGCGTCGGAATTGCAGTTCGGCATTATTCTCTGCGCTTTTGATGTTGGACGGGGTAAGGCAGTGTTGCTTCATCTTACGGTAGGCCTGCCGGTACATGGCTTCGCGGTCGGCTGCCGTCCACCGGCCTGATTCGTAGAACGGCTTGGTACGGGCTTCGTCGATGAAGTCATTGTCGAGCAGTCCGACTTTTGGGAGTGTCGCCACGATGGTGTCGCCTTTGGCCTTGAGCCACCCCGGCCCGACTTGGTGCAGGTTCACGCCGAGGCGCAGCGTGCCATAGTAGATGCGCACCAGATGGTCGTCGCTGAAAAATCCCTTGCGCACGGTATCCACCATCTCTTCGTCGGCAATGGAGAGGAATTCCCATTCGCCTATGGCCTTGATGGATTGGATTTGTTCAGGCGTAATGCCGATGCGGTTGTCGGTGTTCAGCTCCATCGTATTGTGCTTGGGCACGAACACAAGCCATACGAAGGCGATGATGAACGCTGCGAGGGCGAGGGCAGTTACCGCCAGCTGCAGGTTTCGGGTGTTGAGTAGATGCTTCTTCATTTCCCGGTAGTTGTTTTGTCTATCAGTGTATTGACGTCGCGCTCACCGAATTCCTTGCGGAACGTTACGGTGATGTCCTGTTCGCGGTAGCCCATCTGCTGCAGCATGGGAATCAGTATGCGCGCGGCATTGGCACGGGCCGTCTCTATGATGCCCGTCTTCATGATGTTGGCCATCACGGCGGCACGCCCCTGCTGTTCGTAATCCGCCATCTCGGCATCGGAGAAACGGGGGCGGGCGATGGACACGAACTGCTTGATTTCCTTTTGGTTTATCTTCGAACTCGTGAGCTCGACTTTCGGGTCGGGCAGGGTAACGGTGATGTGCCTGCCCGCCCGGCTGATATTTCTCCCGGAAAAGCCCTCAAAGTCGATGTAGGCCTTCATCGTCACATCCATCGGAATGGCTATCTTGCGGTCGCCTAAGGGCAGCCTTATGTTGAAGTCTTGCTTCAGGATGTTGCCTTTCAGCCGCAGCACGTCTTCGTGCGTCACGATTTTATGTATACGGTATTCGGCCGTATAGAGCCGCGAACATTTCTGTATCTGCATGATCAGCATGGGTATGGTGTCGATGCTTTGATAGGAAGCCTCGTCTTTGTCGGCCTGACCAGTGGAACACGAACAGAGCACGGCGGAAAGAATTGTTAAATAAAGTAAGCCTCTCCTCATTTCGTTGGTAAATAGGATGCAAAAATAGTAAAAAAATGGCAGTATGCAGAATAAACAAATATTTTTTTTCGTTTCAATTAAACTTTCCGCATCGTTCTGCGTCAAAAAAACAGTTGCAACGGAAAAGAAGTGACAATTTAATAGTTTAATGATTCAAATTTAGACATTTATGAAACGAATGATAATGGCAGTTGTTGCCGCCCTGATGATGGGTACAGCCGTTATGGCACAAGACGACAGTCAAAATACAAAACGCGAGCGCAGGCAGTTCGACCAAACCGAAATGGCCCAGAAGCGCACGGAGCAGATGGTGAAGAAATACGGCTTGAGCAAGGAGCAGGCAGACAAGCTGCTGGAGCTGAACAAGAAGTATACTCCCAAAATGAGATTCGGAAGGGGAGACCGGGGCGGTAATGGTGGCGGACAAGGCGTGGACGGCGAATCGGCTGCTACAAAGCGCCAGCAGCCTACCGAAGAGCAGAAAGCCCGCATGGAAAGCAGGCGCAAGGAGATGCAGGAGCAAATGAAGGCATACGAGGCCGGGCTGAAATCGATTCTGACGCCCGAGCAGTACACCACCTATTTGGCTGACAAGCAGAAGCGGATGCAGCGTGGCGACAACCGGGGCCGGAATACGGAAAGAGATTGAGTAGTAATTAAGAATCATAGTGATTTAGGTTAACATAGTGTTTTTTTGTGGCAAGCGTGCCAAAACTCAATGAGTATTAGGGCGTTTTTGATAAAAAGATATTGGAAGGATGATAAAGCCCGCTACAAAATAGCGGGCTTTTTTAGTTTGTATTCGCTATATTTTATTTATCTTTGCAGAAGCTTTGCAGAAGATAAACTTAACAGAATATCAATCAAGATATGAAAAAGATTCTTTCAGTCACACTCATGGTCGCGCTGGCAGCATTGGCGGTTGGTTGCAGCGGCAAAAAGAAGAGCGACGACATCATCGCGCAGAAGGTGGAAAAACAGAAACCGAAAGCTCCAATCCGCATGCAGCCCTACACGCAGGATAAGGATGTTCAATGGGCGGGAGGAAAATACAAAGTGGAAATTACGCGTACGCCCGACGATAGTCTTGCGATGGTGAAAGACGAAACGGGGCAGCAGTTTGTGGACAACAATATCCGGCTGCGCATAACCCGCCCGGACGGTAGCACGTTCTTTGAGAGGGCGTTCACAAAGGCCAGCTTCAGCTCGTACATAGACACCGACTACCGCAGGACGGGGATACTGGAAGGCCTTGTATTCGTTGATGTGAAAGGGGACGAATTAGAGTTTGCCGCCAGTGTGAGCCATCCGCAAACCGACGAGTATATCCCGTTGGTGGTAACCGTCTCTAAGCAAGGCACATTGAGTATCAAGCGCGATTCGCAGCTCGACACCAGTGCCCAGGACGGCAACGGGGAAGAGGATATTTGATAAGGAGAAGCGCAGTATAAAGCTAAAGGGGAGCTTTTGAACCGGATTCATGCAGATTCAAAAGCTTTCCTTTAGTTGTTCCCATACGTCTCCCAGTTGCGTGATGGTTTGCAGGATAACGTTGGCTCCTTCGGCAGCAAGCGCCTCGTCGGGCAGCGGCCCCGTATTGACGGCCACCGTGAAGATGCCGGCCGCCTGCGCTGCGCGTACGCCAAGTGGGGCATTCTCTACGACGATGGCTTCCCAGGGGCGGGCATTGCATTTTCTCAGTCCCATGAGATAAGGGTCGGGGTTCGGCTTCCCGTGTTTCACGTCGTATGCCGTTACGATGCGTGCTTCGCCGAGGTATTCGCCGAAATCTTTTATCAGCCGGTCTATCAGCGGGCGTTGGCCGCTGCCGGTTACAACGCCGATTTCCAGTCCGCTGTCCTTTATCTTCTTCATCAGTAAGGCTACCCCCGGCATGATGCGTGTTTCCGGCATGTCGTGGAAGATGCGTGCTTTCAGGTCGTACATGTGTTGCGCCTCTTGTTCGTCGATGTCGCGTCCCTGTTGTTCCTTTACCATCATCCTGATGGTATCCACGCCGCGCATACCCTCCGTAGCATACGCATCGGCGGCAGTCATCTGCAGTCCGAAGGCGGTCATAGCCTGTTGCCATGCAACGGTATGGTTGGGCATCGAGTCGTAGAGCACACCGTCCATATCGAAGAGCACGGCTTTGGGATGGAAAGCCTCAAAGCCGTGCTCTTTCAAATACTGTTTTATGTTCTCTTGAAACATCTTTGTTTCTTCCATTAATTGCAAGTTAGGCTTCTTGTGCCAGGCGTTCCTTGATGGCCTTGCTATCGGCTTCGTAGCCGGGCTTGTCGAGCAGGGCGAACATGTTCTTCTTGTAGGCCTCCACACCCGGCTGGTTGAACGGGTTTACGCCGAGCACATTGCCGCTGATGCCGCAGCCGATCTCGAAGAAATAAATAAGCTGGCCGATGTAGTATTCGTTGAGCTTCGGCATCGCGATAAGTATATTGGGCACGCCGCCGTCGATGTGGGCCAGCCGTGTACCAAGCTCTGCCATCTTGTTTACCTCGTCCACGCGCTTGCCGGCAAGGAAGTTCAGTCCGTCGAGGTTCTCTCCGTCCTCGGGGAACAGCAGTTTCCTGTTGGGCTCCTCTACGGTGATGACGGTCTCGAAGATGGTGCGTTCGCCATCTTGGATCCATTGCCCCATGGAGTGCAGGTCTGTAGTGAAGTCGCAGGATGCGGGGAAGATGCCTTTCTTGTCCTTTCCTTCACTCTCTCCGTAGAGCTGTTTCCACCACTCGCTCATGAAATGGAGCTTCGGCTGGTAGTTCACCATGATTTCAATCTTCTTGCCGGCTTGGGCATACAGTGCATTGCGCACGGCTGCATACTGGGCGGCGGGATTCTCGTCGAAAGGCACGTCCTTGCCGCAGGCTTTCTCCATATCCTGTGCACCGCTTACCAGTTGCTTGATATCGAAGCCGGCACATGCAATGGGCAGCAGGCCTACCGGGGTGAGTACGGAGAAACGGCCGCCGACGTTGTCGGGGATGATAAAGCTCTTGTAGCCTTCCTTGTCAGCGCATGTACGGGCCGCACCTTTCTTGGCGTCGGTGATGGCCACAATCACTTTCTTTGCTTCTTCTTTACCTCGCTGGGTTTCGCATTGCTTCTTCAGCAGGCGGAAGGTAAGGGCAGTCTCGGTTGTGGTGCCGCTCTTTGAGATATTGATGACGCCGAATTTCTTGTTTTCCAGATATTCTGTCAGTTCTGCAAGGTAGTCTTCGCCGATGTTGTTGCCGGCAAAGAGGATGGTGGGGTTCTTCCTATCACCCACCAGCCAAGCGAACGAGTTGCCGAGTGCTTCAATGACAGCACGTGCACCGAGATAGCTGCCGCCGATGCCTGCAACGACCACAACCTCGCAGTTGGCACGGAGAACGTCGGCGCAGGCCTGTAGCTCGTCAAGGAACGACGGGGTGATGGACGACGGCAGGTGGAGCCACCCTAAAAAGTCGTTTCCGGGACATGTGCCGTTCTCTAATGCTTCTTGAGCGGCCTTCACTTGTGGCTCGTAAGCCTTTACAGCACCGGTATTCAGGAACTGGGCTGCCTTTGTAATGTCTAAGCTGATATTTTTCATCTTTTTAATTTTATGACATATAGACATGTTTTGACATAAAGACATAAAAACATATTTTTTTGTTTCGGGTCAATGCATGCCTAAAATGTCTTGTTATACTTACGGTATTTTCTTTTTATTTCAATCTTCTCTCCTCCAAAGTTGATGAGTAATCCGTTGTCGATTTATAATGCAGTCAGGTAGTTTACCAGTTGCACTTCGTGAATGGCTAATACCTGTACAGCCTTCAGCTCTACGATGATTTCGTCATTGATAAGCAGATCGGCACGGTATTCCCCAACTACGACGTCGTCATAATAAACACTGATGGGTACTTCAATACGTACATTAAGTCCGTTTTCTTTAAACCTCTCCTCCTTATATCATGTCTGTCTTACTGTCTAAACCATATCTTTTTATAATACTATAAATTTGTCTTTCTGTCTTTTTGTCTAAACCATGTCTTTATGTCCAATCAACGGAAAGAATCAGTCAGAAGTTTGATTTCGATTTGCGGACTGATGCGTTCATACAATATATTATATACGGCATCCAAGATAGGCATATTAACATGGCAGTGTCGGTTCACCTCCTTCATGCATTTTGTGCCGAAATATCCTTCTGCAATCATCTCCATCTCTATCTGTGCGCTCTTCACACTGTATCCTTTCCCGATCATCGTCCCGAAAGTGCGGTTGCGCGAAAAGTTCGAATAGCCGGTAACAAGCAAGTCGCCCAAATAAACGCTGTCCACGATGTTGCGTTCGATGGGATGGACGCTCTGCAAGAAGCGCGACATCTCCTGCACGGCATTTGCCATGAGCACCGCTTGGAAATTGTCGCCGAACTTCAGGCCGTTGCAGATACCTGCTGCAATGGCATACACGTTCTTCAGCACCGACGAGTATTCGATGCCGACGACGTCGCTGCTGGTCTTCGTCTTGATATAGTCGCTTGAAAGAATCTCGGCAAAGGCTTCTGCCTTTTCGTGGTCGCTGCAGCCCACCGTGAGATAGGAGAGCCGTTCGAGTGCCACCTCCTCCGCATGGCTTGGGCCGCCGATGCATGCCAGATTCTCGTACGGCACATCGTATACTTGATGGAAGTATTCCGAGCAGGCGAGGTTCTCATCCGGTACAATGCCTTTGATGGCCGTGATGATGAATTTATCGCGGATGCGGGTCTTCAGTTTCTTCAGATGGCTCTTGAGGTAGGGCGAAGGTGTTACGAAAACCAAGGTGTCGTATGTCTGGACAATCTTATTGATGTCGCTTGAGAATCCGATTTCGTTAATGTCGAAATGCACGCTCATCAGATAAGCCGGATTGTGTCCCAGCCTCCGGAAATCTTCGATGCGGTCGTCGCGCCGCATATACCATCCGATATGGTGAGTATGCCCCACCACAATCTTGGCAATGGCCGTTGCCCAACTTCCGCCGCCGATAATAGCTATTTTTCCGCAGTCGTACATACTGTGCTGACAGCAAGCAGACGGCAGGCACCCCATTGCCCTCCGCCTTGCTTGTCCTGCTTATTTTTATTTATTGGCCTCGTCAATCCAAGTTTGGAAAACTTCCACCTTAGGATTCTCGTAACCCAGTTTATATTTCTTGTTTACCTCGCACACATCTTGCTGCAACTTCTGCGCCTTCACGTCTCTCAGGTCAGAGATGAGATAGTAGCCGGCCTTATTGAACACCGGCACCCATTCCTCGCTTACGCCGATAGCTTCCCATTCGGCCACACTGCTGCGCGGTGCTTTCTTCTCGGGTTTCATCTGCGGGAAGAAAAGCACTTCCTGGATGAATGTCTTGCCCGTCATCAGCATCACGAGGCGGTCGATGCCGATACCTATGCCGCTCGTCGGGGGCATACCGTACTGCAGGGCGCGTAGGAAGTCTTGGTCGATAATCATGGCTTCGTCGTCGCCCTTGTCAGCCAGTTTCATTTGTTCTATGAACCGCTCTTCCTGATCGATAGGGTCGTTCAGCTCCGAATAGGCATTGGCCAGCTCTTTACCGTTGACCATCAGTTCGAAACGCTCCGTCAGTCCCGGTTTCGACCGGTGCATCTTTGTCAGCGGTGACATCTCTACCGGATAGTCGGTGATGAACGTAGGCTGTATATACGTACCTTCACAGTACTCGCCGAAGATTTCATCAATCAGCTTGCCCTTGCCCATTGTTGCGTCGATGTCCATATTCAATTTCTTGCATACTTCGCGTATTTCCTCCTCGCCCATTCCGTTCAGGTCGTATCCCGTCTTTTCCTTGATGGCATCAAGTATTGGCAGGCGGCGGTAGGGTGCTTTGAAACTTACGATGTTGCCGTCGATTTCGCGTTCGGGCTTCCCGTTCACAGCTATGCAGATGGTCTCGAGCAACTGCTCGGTGAACGACATCATCCAGTTGTAGTCCTTGTATTGTACGTACAGTTCCATGCACGTAAATTCCGGGTTGTGGTTGCGGTCCATGCCTTCATTGCGGAAATTCTTTCCGATTTCGTATACTCCTTCGAACCCGCCTACAATCAAGCGTTTCAAGTAAAGCTCCGTAGCGATGCGCATGAACATGTCTTGGTCGAGCGCGTTGAAGTGGGTAATGAAAGGCCGGGCCGAGGCTCCGCCGGCAATCGATTGGAGCGTGGGGGTCTCCACCTCTGTATAGCCGGCCTCGTCGAGTACGCGGCGCAGCGTGCGTATCACCGTGGCGCGTTGCAGGAATGTGTCCTTCACACCTTCGTTTACCACGAGGTCGACATAACGCTGACGGTACCGCAACTCCGGGTCGTCGAATTTATCGTATGCCACGCCATCTTTGTATTTCACAATGGGCAGCGGCTTGAGGCTCTTCGACAGCATTGTCAGTTCTTGTGCGTGTACGGAAATTTCGCCCGTCTGTGTACGGAAAACAAATCCCTTCACGCCGATAAAGTCGCCGATGTCCATCAGGCGCTTGAAAACCTTATTGTATAAATCCTTATCTTCGCCCGGGCAAATATCGTCGCGGGTAATGTATACCTGAATCCTGCCTTTGCTATCCTGAATTTCTGCGAAACTGGCCTTTCCCATTACGCGGCGGCTCATCAACCGGCCGGCAATGCATACCTCTTGCCGCTCTTCGCCGTCTTTGAACCCATCGCGGATTTCAGTACTGAAAGCGTTGGTGGGATACTCGGCGGCAGGATATGGGTCGATGTTCATGTCGCGTAATTCTTGCAGGCTTTGGCGTCTGCCGATTTCCTGTTCACTTAATTCTAAAACGTTCATAAATAATCGAATCTATTTTCTGTAATGTAACTGCAAAGATACTGCAAAATTTTGAGTTAACGCGTGAAATGGAGAATATATTTTTAGTGAAGGACAAATATTTGTAAAAAATATACAAAAGTTTTGGCCGATATGAAAAATATGATTATTTTTGCGACACATAATACTAAGTGGACTTGTATGGCTTATGAACGAAACGGTGATAAAAGATAGGGTCGTCGGTATAGATGTTAATATTGAACGGACTACATACGCCATAGTAGACGTACGCGGAAATATCCTTGCACGTGATTATATCATTACTGCTGAATATCCGAATGTCAATGATTTCGTGTCTATATTATGCGACCGGTTGTTCGACTTTGTTGTTGCTAATGGAGGTTTGGATACCATCCGTTCGGTAGGGGTCAGCGTACCGAGCGGCAATTTTATTACGGGATGTATAGAAAATTCGCCTAATATGCCATGGAAGGGCAATATCCCTTTGGCTGCCATGATGCGCGACCGTTTAGGGGTGGCAGTAGCAGTAGCCAATAATGCCCATGCCAAAGCACTGGGCGAGTATGCTTTCGGCTGTGCACATGGCATGAAAGATTTCATGGTCATATCTTTGGGCAGCGGTTTGGGCAGTTGTATCTTTTCCAACGACGTAGAGCATCAGGGCAGCAACGGCTTTGCCGGCGAGGTGGGACATATCTGTTATGAGCACGGCGGCCGCTTGTGCGGTTGCGGCAAGAAAGGATGTCTCGAAGCCTATACGGCCAGTAGAGGTATTGTGATGACTGCCCTTGAGGTATTGGCCGAGCGCAGCGAACCTTCGATGATGCGGGGTGAAGAGACGTTGACGGCGCGGGCAATTATCTCTTTCTGCGACTTGGGCGACCGTTTGGCCGGAGAGGTCATGCGCCGTACAGGGTATATCCTTGGAGTGGGGCTTGCCAACTATGCTTCCATGTTCGACCCCGAATCGATTATCTTTACCGGTTATATTTCGCAGGCGGGTGAAAGCCTGCTTGGCCCGGCAAAAGAGGCTTTTGACACCCATGTGTTCCACAACATTGCCGGCAAGGTGGATTTCATGGTTTCGGAGTTAAGCGATTGCGAGCGGAATGTATTAGGGGCAAGTGTGCTGGCATGGAAAGTAAAGGAGTATTCTTTGTTTAGATAATTGAAGGAGGATAGTAAGGATGAGCAGAACTATCATGAGAAAAAAGGTCGTAGGCATTGAAGTAGACGTGAAACAGACGGCGGTGGCCGTTGTGGATGTGCGCGGGAATATCATTGCGAAAAACTGCTTTGCCACCTCTGATTATCCCAATATCAATGATTTTGTTTCGAAACTGGCCGATTGTGTCTTCGATTTGGCCGGAACGTTGGCCGGGAACGAGTCGATACGCTCGGTGGGCATCAGTATGCCCAGCGCCAATTTCATTACCGGTTGTATTGAGAATGCCTCCAATTTGCCATGGCGGGGAGTGGTACCGGTTGCAGCCATGCTGCGCGACCGCTTGGGTATGGCCGTGGCTGTGGGCAACGACGCTTATGTCACGGCATTGGGCGAGAAGGAGTTTGGTGACGCCCATGGCATGAGAGACTTCATTGTCCTTACGCTGCGTCATGTCGGTGTGGGGAGCAGTGTTTTTTCCAACGGGAAACCCCATTTCGGTTCCCGCTGTTTCGCCGGTGAGGTGGGGCATACGTGTGTCGAGGAGGGTGGCCGGCAGTGCGGTTGCGGCCGGCAGGGCTGTTTAGAAACGTATACATCAGTAAAAGGTGTTCTCCGGACGGCGCACGAGCTGCTGGAGTCAAGTAACGACCCGTCGTTGCTGCGTGCAATGGAAGGCCGGCTGACGCTTAATGACATTTGTGAATGCTGCAGGGAAGGCGACCCGATAGCGAAGGAGGTGTTCCGTAAGACAGGCCTGCGCTTGGGTATCGCCATCGCCAATTATGCCACGGTTTTCGACCCCGAAGCCATTATCCTGGCCGGCGAACTGACGGCCGCAGGCAGATGCTTGCTCGATCCCTTCTTTGAGTCGTTCGAGGAGCATGTGTTCAAGAATATCAAAGATAAAGTGAAGATTTCCATTTCGAAACTGAGCGATGACGAGCGGAATGTCTTGGGAGCCAGTGCGCTGGCATGGTCTCTCAAGGAGTTCTCCTTGTTTAAGTAGTAACGCAGCAGGCGGGATTGTGCCAACCCCTTTTGTTGGCAATAAGGGGAAGCCTTATGGCCCCATCCCGCCTGTTGCCGTTTATTCAACGATTTTAATGGATACCGACTTCAACTGTTGCCATCCTGCGTGGTCGGTGAGGCGTATCATGAAATGATAGTCGCCGGTATCGATACCGGCAGGGATGGGGATATCTATCCGTGAGGTATACAGACGTAGCCCGGCAGGTATGTCGAAGTCTTTATTGTATACCCAAGGGTTTACCGGGGTCTTTTTCGCTTCCATCTCGCAGTCGGCGGCAGAGGTGCTGTGCGTGTGATGGTCGAAGTTATTATGGATTTCGATGTTGTATTTCCCCAGTTCCGTATCGTCTTGGAAAACATAATTGAAGGCGATGGTCTCACCGCGGTGATAGGTCTGGCAGTCTGTCGGGTTGGCTGTAATGCCGGTACCTGTGATGACGGGTTGTGTCATGTCCTTCGGCGTGTCGTCGTCCGAACTGCTGCACGCACAAAGTGCGCACAGCAGTGTAAATGCATAGATATACTTTTTCATCTTCTTTTATTCATGATGATGTTCGTTTTCCACACCGTCGTTTTCCACAACGTTGATGTGCACCTCTTGCGTCGTAGTCTGTCCCGATTGGTCGGTAACGGTGAAGTGCAGATGGTATTCTCCCAGTGGCGCTGTGGCCGGGATGTCGATGTGCTCGTGGAAAGTAGCGTTTCTTACCCCGATGTATTTCCCTTCCGTGAACGACTTCTCTATTTTAAATTCAGCGCCCTCTTCTTGATGTATTTCGATGTCGATGCGCTTGATGAGCCCTTCTGCCACGATGCTCCCTTCCAGGTGCAGGTCGTCGCCCTGTTCTGCGGTCTTGTTGTTTTCAAGTCCCACTTCCGTCAGTGTTATTACCGGTTTCGATGGCAAGTTGTTGTCATCCTTGTCGCAAGAAGTGAAAACCAAAGTGAGTACGCATGCTAAAGCCATTGAGAGGCTCATGAATATATTCTTTTTCATTGTTATTTCTGATTTTAATGTTATTATTTGATGGATTTAGAACTCCAGCCCCACCATCAGCGACAGGTTGCGCCCGGGTTCGGGCACGTCGATGAGGCGGTAATAGCTGGTGTGGTCGTAGTAGCGCTTGTTCAGCAGGTTTTCCGCCCGCACGGCTACTTTAAGTTTCGCTGTACCCAGTATAAAGTGCTTCCCTGCCGATGCGTTGAGCGTGCAGTGCCCTTTTGTGGGTTTCTCCGGTGGTACGATTTCATTTTGTGTTCCTACGATATGCACATTGATGGCGGCAAATCCCTCGTCGGCACGGCTGAAAATGTATTTCAGTCCTGCGTCGGCCGTCCACGGTGTGGAGAAAGGCAGCGTATACCCTTTCTTTTCACCCGAGAGTTGCTCGGCGTACAGGTATTCCCCTTTCAGTTCAGCCTCAAGGTTCCGGTTGATGGTGTAGGTAAGCTGTGCCTCGAACCCATAGCGCAGCACCCGGGCTTGCATGTAGTGGTACATCTGCAATCCTTCGTAGTAATAGGCTGTGGGGGTCAGGTAAATATAGTTCGGGAAGTAGTTCAGATAAGGGTCTATCTGAATGTCCACGGTACCATTGTTCCAGTTGATGCCCGCGTCTATTTGGTACGATTCTTCCGGCGAAAGTCCGGCATTGCCTTTCTCATACCTGAAGATATGGTAGTTTACGCCGTCGGCTCCCAGTTCTTTCGGGATAGGCACGCGGAAACTCTTGCCGATGTTAGCCTTTAGAACCCAGTTGCCCGTGCTGTAATTGATACCTGCCGACCACGTGAAGCTGTTGAAGTTCCGGCGGATATCAGCCGAGCGCAGTTTAAAGACAGAATCGCCGTTCTCCGTGGGGGTCAGGTACCAGTCGTTATAGCTGTGGATATGCGTGCGTACATAGTCGTAGCGCATGCCGGCATTCACTATCAGGTTTTCTTTGATGGTGAAGCGGTCGAGTGCATAAGCACCAACCGACAGTGTCTCGAAGTCGGGAATGATGAACCCCCATCCTCCGCGCCTGTTGTGCTGGTATTCGGCATTTGCCCCCACACTGATATCGTGCTGTTCCGTAAGAGCCAGCTGCATGCCTGCGTTGGCGGTGTAAGTGCTCTTGTCGAACTGCCGTTCCAGAGTCCCGTCGGGAGTGGGCATATATCCATGCGATACAGGTTCCGCCCATTCTTTGCGCAGGTTGTTCTGAAACGCGAGGCTTCCCTCTATGGATAGGCGCTCGTTGTGCCACGTGGTGTGGCTCAGCACTTTCAGATGGTTCACCGATTGCATGGGCAAGTCGATGTCGCGCCGTGAGCGGTCGTAGTCGATGTCCGACAATCTCACCTCCAGTCCGTGGGCATTTGCGAAGAACCCGCTTTTCGAATACGAATCGGATATCTTTATGTCCGTATGGAAGTTGTATCCGGCATATCCCAAGGTAATGCCGCCGTTGCGCTCCGTTCCGGCCGTATTGCGCAGCCGCCGGTCTTTCAGGCGGATGTAATACGAGTAATACTGTATGCTGTCGGTCGGCACACGGTAGTCGGCATAGTCTATCATCGTAATGTTTGCGCGGTAGAAGAAACGTTTGTTTCGTCCGCCCATCTTTGCAGCGATACCTATCGACTCGTTGTTCGTACGTGTGAACAGCGTTACGCCGCCCCCGAAAGGAACGGTCGGAATGTGGTTGGTGTACAAGCTGAGCACGCCGCCGATGGCATCCGAGCCATATAGAAGTGCGCCGGGGCCTTTGGTGATTTCTACGCGGTCGATGGCGAATTGGTCGATTTCCAGTCCGTGGTCGTCGCCCCATTGCTGTCCTTCGTGCTTGATGCCGTCTTCGATGACGGCCATGCGGTTGAATCCCAAGCCCCGGATAACCGGCTTTGATTGTCCCGAACCGATGCTCATGGCTTTCACCCCGGGAATCCCCTCAAGGCTTTGCGTCAGACTGCCCGCGAAGTGATTCTCCAGGTATGTCCGGTTTACTTGTACGCCGCTTTGCGAAGATTTCATCTGAAAGTCGCGTTGCGAGCGGCCCACTACCGTTACGTTATCCAGCGTTATGGCGCTATCGGGCTCGGCGCACAACATCATTGTCGCGGCCAAAATTGTTGTAATCATATTTGATGTTTATTATAAAGGAACACAAAATGAATTTTGTATAGACACTTTAAATAAACGGTGGGCCGCGGGGGCGGCTGCTCCCCTTTGTCCGTGCGGCAGCCGTTTGCCGGCGGTCGGGATAAGAAATGGTGGAGAAGGAAATGCCGGCAGATAGCATGGTAGTTGGCACGAACAAGTAAAGCACGCTGTGGAACTGGCACAGCACACAGTCGTGCAGACTTGCCTGAGCTGCCGTGAGATGTCCGGAGTGGGGCAGTTGGTGGACGCATTGGTAGCAGTCGCCGTCCCCATGCGCGGCCGGGCCGTGCGTGTGGACGGACAGCCACATCGCCATCGGCAAGAACACCGATAGCAATATCCTTGCGGCCCATATCCTTTTCCGCTTTATCTCCTTCATATTTCCGTTACCTGATATTCATATTCATGCAATCTTTTCCCGTCATGTCATAGCCCGGACATGTTCGGCCCTGCTCATGGCTTATCGAAAACGTTGATTTCTTTTTCTTCGTGTATCAGCCGCCCCTCGGTGGTAACCCCTTCGATCACGATGAGACAGGTGCCGGCACGGCCGGCCGCCGTAAACTCCAGCGTGTTGTCCTTGACGTCCGGGTTCCAGTAGAGCGTTTTGCGGATGCCCGACTGATGGAAGAAGTCTGCCGGCTTTTGATAGCCCAGAGGCGTGATTCTCTTTTGGTTCAGCCGTTCCGTATCGCCGGTGGTATAGTTTCCCGACTTGGTCGTGACGGAAATTACACCGCTGCCGCCACGCGAACCCCAGATGACGGTAGTACCTGTTTTGAAGACATCGACCCGGGCCACGTCCTGCATCTGTATGATGTCCAAGTCATAATCGGAGTCGAGGAATATGCCGTCTACGGCGATGGCCGCCGGGTTGTCGCTGTAAATCGACGAGGCGGTGCGGATATAGCATAGGTTTTGGCGTACGATGACGCCCGGTATGCGGCGCAGCAGTTCGTGCAGGCAAGTGGCCCCTAACTCTTCTATCTTGTGCAGGCCGAACGATACGTCTGCCATTTGGGCGTATACGTTGCCCTCGCTGGCCGAGTTACGCCGTGTGCCGGTCACCTCTACGTTGCCGAGCAGTATGCCGTCGCCGGTCAGTTCGCCGGTCAGGATATCCGTAGGAACCTCACCGGGCCCGCTGCCTTCATCGTCGCTTTCCTCGCTGGCTGCCGGTTGGCTGCCGGGGTAGTCTTTTTCGTCCACAATCAGTTCCACATGCTCTTTTCCTTTCGCGTCGGTAGCCCTTAATACGTATTGGGTTGATTCAGGGAAATCCATGTCCGTGAAAACAAACTTCCCTTCGGCATCTGTCTTGGTCGTGGCGAAGAAACCCGCTTGCGGCGATATGATACTCACGTCCGCACCGGCTGCCGGCCTGCGCCGCATCCCCCTGCGCACCTCGCCCGATATGCACTGCGACGTTTCTGCCCGGGTGTCGGGGACGGCATATTCGCCTTTGAGCACTTTCGCAAAGTCGTATCTCGCCCATCGCTTTGTAGCGAGCAGCGCGTCGGTTTTCTCCGTATTCCCGTAATACCGTTCCGGCTCATCCATCCCTCCCTCGATGTCGGAAGCCAAAAACAGGTGGGCCAATATCGACGAGGGGCGGGGCAGTTTTGCGGCGAGCGTACCGCCTACGGCAACCGATATGTCTGCCCGTTCATCCGGGTGCAAGTCGGGCAAGGCGATTCTCATCTGTACGGCCTCGTTGGCAGCATACGCCTCCTTGTCTGTTGAGATGTCCAGCCGGCAACGTTCTTTTCCGTTGTCCGACAGCAATAACCGCTCGGCGATAATATTCAGTCTGTTGTCTATGAGCAGCAGCGACACGATGCCCTGCGGGATGGAGTCGCTGTGTAGCACCACGGGGCGGCCGGCGCCGATATGGTCGAAAAAGAAAGGGTAGGCTCTGCAATGCGCCAGCAAGTAGAGCGAATCTCCGGGCAGGTCGGCCGTGATGACGAGGTTGTTCCCTTCCCTTGTATATTGTAAGACGGGTGTCTCCGTTTCCGCCGTCGGGATGTTTTTTCCCGGTACATGGCCGCTTTTCCCCTTTCCGCCCACATAAATCGGCTTAACGCTTTCGTAATTGCTTACGCTGTTCATCAGTTCGGTATACGAACGGAGACGGTACTTGCCGCCGGCGGCCGTGGCCGGGATGTCTATATATCCGGCGAAGACCCCGTTGCGGCGGATGATTTTTACCCTGCCCGCCACCGTGCCGTCGGGAGCTGTCATGTCTACGTACACATACCGGCTTTCGCCGGCAGGCTCATGGCTCAGCGCGTTGACCACGTACACCTTCATCCATACCCGGTCGCCCGGGGCATAGTTGGTGCCGTCGGTGTGTATGTACGTTTTTTCCTGCGGAAACGTTTTTAACTGCTGGATGATGCGGTCAGTCATCGTGTGGTGAGCTTGTGCTGAAAGCAATGCGGTCCACCCCGAGATGACGGCCGACAGAATGAATTGTTTCATTTGTCTTCCCGTAATAATATATGGATTGGAGCCAGTCTCCGCTGTCCGGGAGAAAGGCTGCTGTAAGAAAAATGCTGTTAAGGGGCAGCGGCAGCAGGGGGTGCGCGGAGCATGGTGATGCGCCGGGAGGCAGCGACAGCCTGCCGTACAGGCGATGCACAGCACACCACGGCGAAGCCGCAGCAAGCACACAATGCCACCCCGGGAATGACCGTATACGCCAACGACAGGAATTGGCAGAAGACGCACGCATGCTGCGACGCCGGCTGTTGGGCGATGTGTTCCTTGTGCGGAACGTGATGTGCGCATTGGCTGCATTCTTCAGCGTGTGCCTGTTCTGGGGTGTGGAAGTGGAAAGACGAAAAAAGGAGCATTGGCAGGAATGCAGCCAATAATATCCAAGATGCGATATGTTTTTTCTTCTTTTCGTCAATCATGGATGCAAAGTTACATAAAAAAACTCTATTCTGCAAGAAAAATGCAAATTTAACGCATGGTATCCGCCGTGCAATGAGCCGGCAGCGGATGGCTTATAGCCCTGTTGCCCTGCTCCGGGCGAAATGATTTGTTACGCCAGTTCTGGATAAGAAACCCGCGCTAATCCGGCAGCATAAGTGGTAACCCGGGCTCAGGATAAGCAATTTCTGCCTTACCGTAAAAAAAGGATTGCCGCCCTAAAGGCAAGCGGTGGGCA
>DBRC01000060.1 GCA_002305505.1 Prevotella sp. UBA1378
GACATCCAGTGCGAGATAGCTCCTTTGCCTTTTTCCGACATCAGCAAAGCGCAGCCCGGCGAACCGAGCGAGCCCATCCGCATGCGGGTAATCGCTGCCCGCCGCATACAAGAGGAGCGTTACAAGGACTATAAAGGTATCCACTGCAACGCCCAGATGACGGAGCGCATGATGCACCGCTTTGCCGAGCCCGACGAAGAATCGCTGGCTCTCCTGCGCCTCGGCATGGAGCGGCTGAAACTCTCCGCACGCGCGTACAATAGAATATTAAAGGTTGCCCGCACCATCGCAGATTTAGAGGGGAGTGAGAAAGTTCGGAGCAACCATATTGCTGAAGCAATAGGATACAGGAATCTTGACCGAGGTGATTGGGCAGAGCGCGGAATATAATATTAATGTATAACTAAAAGTATAACCTAACGATAACCCTAAAGTATAATAATAAAAGTTATGAAGTATTTGTTTTTTCTTGGTGCAATCGCAGTACTCGCAGTACTTGTATTCAATTCTTGTAAGACGCGTTCGAAAGGCATACCGATGCGCCAGCTTTTAGAAGATGATATGCCGGGTGGCAAGCGTATCATTGTGGCAACTCAGATGAAAGGCACAGAGGTGAGTGCTGCAATAGATGGTTTTATTGAGCTCAGTGCCAAAAACGGAAACATTATTGATAAGCCGGTTGTAAGAAAGCAAGGGAACGGTGCATTCTTTATCTGTCTGCCCGACTCAACCACATACGACCAATTCTGTTATTGGGTTAACTATCTGGTTTATTCAAATGCGGATAAGCGTTATAACAATAATATAACAGGATGGTATGAAGTGGCTTCTGGAGCTAAAGGGGTATGGGAAGCCTTTGCCGGCCAGCGGTTGATGGTTTATGTTCCGGAAACAGATACAGAATACGACAACGTGTATCTCACTACGCAAAGCAATGCCTGCTATAAGCAGGAGTTTGCACGCAGAGCATGCTTAATTCAGCAAAGTAATATCCACAAGGATTATTCGGACATTCCAGCAGAAAACGAAGACACTGCTGATTAAAGCCATATAATACAGATTCAGCCCGCCGCATACAAGCGGAGCCTTACTGGCGAATATCGAGGTATACGCTGCAAAGCCCGGATAGCGGAGCGCGCATGATGTGCCGCTTTTCCGTGCTTGGCGTATATGGGTGTGAGGCAGCATAGAAAGCCTGTTTTATGTTTTTTTATGAATACAAAAGCGTGTAGACGGGAATATTTCCGTACCTTTGCAGTCTCGGACAATCGAGTGTTTTTGTAGAATCTATAGCAGGCAATGTTTTGTTTCGCTGCTATACGGCGGTTCCTCTCATCGCCGGGCTGGCTTCAAAATCATCTTCCTTGTTTGACAAACGGGCCGTGGAAGTGTATGTACACGGCGCCGTGGCACATTCGCAGTAATATCAGTGCGGGCAATATGTCCCGGCTTCTCCCCCGTGCCTTATTTGCGATATGCGCACAACCCGTACTGCTGCATGGTATATGCAGCTGATAATTTAAAATAAGATAACGAATGACATTTAAAGAATTGAACATTTCGGAGCCGATACTGAAGGCTCTTGCTGAGAAAAAATACGAAAAGCCAACCCCGATACAAGAACAGGCTATACCTGTAGCGCTCAGCGGACGCGACTTACTGGGCATCGCCCAAACAGGAACTGGCAAGACTGCTGCTTTTGCCATCCCCATCATCCAACAGCTGAACTTACCGTACAACAGGAAACAGCGCCGCGAAATAAAGGCATTGGTGCTTACACCTACCCGCGAGCTGGCCATACAGATAGAAGAGTGTTTCTGCGACTATGCACAGTTTACACCCGTGCGCTGCACAGCCATCTTCGGCGGCGTAAACCAGCGCCCGCAAGTGGAGCGGCTCAAGAGCGGCATCGACGTGCTGATAGCTACGCCGGGGCGCCTGCTCGACTTGATTGCGCAGGGATATATCACGCTTGCCGGCATCCGCCATTTCGTGCTGGACGAGGCCGACCGCATGCTCGACATGGGATTCGTGCACGACATCAAGCGCATTCTGCCGATGCTTCCCGTGGAACGCCAGACGCTCTTCTTCTCGGCCACCATGCCCCCGGCCATTGCCAACCTTTCGAAAGCCATGCTTCGCAAGCCGTCGAGGGTAGAGGTGGCACCGGTATCGTCGGTGGTCGACACCATCAAGCAACAGCTGTTTTATGTAGAGAAGCCCGAGAAGACGGCCCTTTTGGTTTCGCTGCTGAAGAACCAGGAAGACAAGTCGGTGCTGGTATTCTCGCGCACCAAGCATGGCGCCGACCGCATCGCGCGCACGCTCAATAAGAAAGGTATCGGCTGCGAGGCCATCCACGGCAACAAGGCACAGAATGCCCGTCAGCGCGCTCTGACCAACTTTAAATCGGGGCGCACACGTGTCATCGTGGCCACCGATATCGCCGCCCGCGGCATAGACATCACTCATCTGGAGATGGTCATCAACTACGACCTGCCTGATGTGGCGGAAACTTACGTGCACCGTATCGGCCGTACCGGCCGTGCCGGCAACTCGGGCGTTGCCCTGACGTTCTGCACGCAGGAGGAGCGGGCGATGGTGAAAGACATCCAAAAGCTGACCGGGAAGAAGATACCGGCAACGCAGCTGCAGATGGACGGATTAACGGATTAACAGATGAACGGATGAACGACGATTAATTGAAGGCGTAATCCAAAACAGTATCCGTTCATCCGTTTCTTTGTTTACTTTTGCAACCAAGTTGCAAGAAACATTCCATATCTTTGCAAAAAAATAAGACGATATGGAACATCATCACAATGCACATCACCACGGGCACCACTATCATGCCCCTGTCACCAAAGGCAGTCCGCTGCAGGGCATCTTCATCTTTTCCATTGCGCTGAACCTGCTTTTCGTGCTCATCGAGGCCGCCATCGGACTCATCGAGAACTCGCTGTCGCTGCTCTCCGACGCCGGGCACAACCTGAGCGACGTGTTCTCGCTGGTACTGGTGCTCATCGCCTTCTATCTGGCAAAGAAGCATTCCACCAGCAAATACACATACGGTTACAAGAAATCAACGGTGCTCATCTCGCTGCTCAATGCCATCATCCTGCTCATCGCCGTGGGCGCTATATGGATTGAAAGCATCGAGAAGTTCTACGAGCCGGCCGAGGTGAACGGGGCTGCGGTGAGCTGGACGGCCTTTGTGGGCATCCTTATCAACGGAGCCACGGCGTGGCTGCTGATGCGCGGGCAGAAGAACGACATCAACGTGCGGGGCGCATTCTTGCACATGGTGGCCGACACGCTGGTATCTGTAGGCGTGGTGGCAAGCGGCATTATCATTACCTATACCGGTTGGAACATCGTCGACCCCGTGATGTCGATTCTTATCTCTTTCGTCATCCTCGCCTCTACATGGCGCCTGCTGTCAGAAAGCCTGAAGCTGAGCCTGGACGGTATGCCCGGGGGCATCGACCTGGGCCATACCGTGGAAACGATGTGTGCGGCGGAGCATGTCAAGGAGGTGCACCACGTGCATATCTGGGCTATCAGTACCACGGAAAACGCCCTCACGGCCCATGTCGTCGTCGACGATGTCGCGCGGATGGAGGAGGTGAAGCATACCCTCAGGTACCGCCTGCAGGAAGCCGGCA
Source organism: Prevotella sp. UBA1378 (assembly GCA_002305505.1). Lineage (GTDB taxonomy): Bacteria > Bacteroidota > Bacteroidia > Bacteroidales > Bacteroidaceae > Prevotella. The sequence continues at coordinate 3,666 of DBRC01000060.1, forward strand.
TACAGCATGCGACGCTTGAGATAGAGGCCGATGGCAGCCGCTGCTGCAAGCATGAGTGCGAATGCGGCTGAGGCGGTGCCTTTGATTGTTTATAGCGAGCCCGTAACGGCGGGAGGCCGTCGGTTATCCTTGGCGGTAGTCCTGCGGAGACATTCCGGCAATGCGCCGGAAGTATTTGCAGAAGAAGCTGGTGTTGGGAAATCCCAGCTCGTCGGCAATACGCGCCACCTGCTGGTCGGTATGCTTGAGCCTCACTTTCGCCTCGGTCACTAATTGCCGGTCGATCCATTCCTTGGGCGTATGGCCGCTTACCTTTTTTATCAAGGTGCCGAAGTAGCGCGGTGTAAAGCACAAGCGGCCGGCATAGAAGTCTATGTTGTGTTCTTTCCTGGCATAGTCGTTCACCAGCCGGATGAAACGGTTGAACACCTCTTGCCCGTACGACATGCCGTTGTGTTCCGTCGCCTGGTGCTTATTGTCCAGGTAGTCGATATAAAGCACCGCCGCCTTAAGCAGTCCGCTCATCATCTCCTTGTTGTAGCCGGGTTCGTGGAAAAGGTCCCACATCACATGCAAGATACGGTCGAACATGCTGGCTTCCTCCTCGGTGGCAAACACGGCGATGTCGTCCATATAGCCCTGCAGCGAAGAGGGCACGCGGCCATTGAGTGCCAGGTACAGGTCGTTATTGCCGAAGGTAACGCCGCTCAGTTCAAAGTCTTCCGACATGTGTTCCAGCTGTAAGATGCTCCCTTGCTTTAAAAATAGAATCGTGCCGCGCTCGTAGTGCCGTTGTCGCAGGTTGACAAAGAAGTCCGCGGAACCGTTTTTAATGAGCCCGAACCGCGAATCCTGCATGCAATAAGGGATCCCGGCTGACAGCCGGCCTGCGAAATCATACATTTTCCCGCGGAACATGGCAAAAGTCCCCGATATGTAAGCCACGTCACGACCATTCATTAAATTTACGTCTACCATCTCGCGCATGTGGTCGAAGGTAATGTTTTCTATTTTTTTATTCTCCATTTTGTTGCAGGTTAAAAAACGACACAAAGATAATAAATTCAGGGCGTATTTGTACTAAATGCTTTTTATTTTCGAACAAATAGAACATTAATGCGGTTGAAAAGGTAGCGGAAGTTGTGGAATATCATCGTATCTTTGCAGGCGAATACAATGAATCAGAAATATGAAACGAAGATTATTCATCAGTACCGGATTGTGGGTGGCATCGCTGGGAGTTGTGATGGCACAGGCGGCCGTCACGCTCGAAGACTGTAAACGGATGGCGCGCAATAACTACCCGAAGGTGAAACAGTACCGGCTGATAGAGGCCAGCCGCGACTTCACCATGCAGAATGCCGCCAAAGGATGGCTGCCGCAGGTAAGCGTGTCGGCCGGTGCCAACGTATTTACGGACATCATGGACATGTCGAAATTCAAGGCGGCAGGCGTCGGCATGAAAAACCATCTGTCGAGCGCCTCGCTCACGCTCACGCAAACCATCTACGACGGGGGAGCCATCGCTGCCAACAGGCGGGTGGCACAGGCGCAGGCCGACGTACAGGCCAAGCAGCTGGACGTGGCGATGTATGATTTGAACCAACGCATCGAGCAACTCTACTTCGGCATCCTTATGATCGACGAACAGCTGAAGCAGAACAAGCTGCTGCAGGACGACCTCGGCATCAGCCTCCATACGGTAAAGAGCATGATGGACGGGGGCATAGCCAACCAAAGCGACATCGACGCCGTGAGGGTGGAGCAGGTGAAAGCCCGGCAGGCCGAAGGTGCCTTGAAGGCTTCGCGCAGGGCTTACTTCGTAATGCTCGGCACGTTTACCGGGCAGAAACTGGAAACCGGGACCACGCTCGAAAAGCCCGGACTGCAGTCTACAGCAGGCAGCATTAAGGGAGCCCGGCCGGAGCTGTCGTTCTACACGGCGCAGGGCAGGCTGCTCGACGAGCAGCGCAGGCAGCTCGATACCCAACTGGCACCCCGGCTGAGCGCTTTCGGCATGGGCATGTACCACAGCAGCACGACCGACCTGATGAAAAACGGATTGCTGGCCGCCGGGATAACGCTCAACTGGAACATCGGTGCCCTGTACACCCGCAAGAACGATATACGGAAGCTCCACTTGCAACACCTGCAGGTGGAGTCGGAACGCGAGACGTTCATCTTCAATAACCGTCTGCAGAACGAGCAGTCGAACGGCATTATCGACAACCTGTTACAGCAAATCAGCCAGGACGACGAAATCATCACCCTCAGGGAGAGCATCCGGAGCAAGAGCGAGAAGAAGGTACAACTGGGGACGGAGACCGTGAACGAGCTGCTGCGCCACATCAACGCCGTGAGCGAGGCACGCCAGCAAAAGGCACTGCACACGATGCAGTTGCTGAAGGAGACGTACAACCTGAAAACCATCAATAACAATTAAGGGATATGAAAGCAAGTATCATCGCAATGACTGCTGTCGCACTGACAATGACAGCCTGTGGAAACAAAGACAAGGAATACGACGCTACGGGCACTTTCGAAGCAACCGAAGTGACGGTATCGGCCGAACAGAACGGGAAATTGTTGCAATTCGACGTCAACGAGGGCAGCACCCTCAGCGCCGGGCAGCAAGTGGGGCTCATCGACACGGTGCAACTCTATCTCAAGGCGCTCCAGATGGGCGCCACCAAGGAGGTATATGCCCGCCAGCGGCCCGACGTGTCGAAACAAGTGGCTTCGCTCCGCCAGCAGTTGGCAAAGGCGGAACAGGAGCAGGCCCGGTTTGCCGGACTGGTGAAGGAGGGGGCTGCCAACCGCAAGCAGCTCGACGACGCCAGCAGCCAGGTACAGGTAATCCGCCGCCAGTTAGAGGCCCAGCTCTCATCGCTAGACAACAGCACACAAGCATTGAACGCGCAGATGAGCACCGCCGATATCCAGCGCCACCAAGTGGCCGACCAACTGTCGAAGTGCCATATCGTGGCGCCTCTTACCGGGACCGTGCTTGAAAAGTATGCCGAACCCGGCGAGTATGCCGTCATCGGCAAGCCCCTTTTCAAGATGGCAGACACGGAACACATGTTCATCCGTGCATATATCACCTCTGCACAACTGAAGAGCGTGCGCACAGGACAGAGGGTGAAGGTGTTCTCCGACTATGGGAACGGGGAGCGCAAGCAATACGACGGCACCGTGACATGGATATCGGAGCGTTCGGAATTTACGCCGAAAACCATCCTCACGGACGACGAACGTGCCGACTTGGTATATGCTGTAAAGATTGCTGTAAAGAACGACGGATATATTAAGATAGGTATGTACGGGGAAATAAAGTTGTAAACCGCCATGTCAAAAGCTTTAGAATTGTCCCACGTATCAAAACACTACGGCAAGCTGCAGGCATTAACCGACGTGTCGTTCAGCGTAGAGCAAGGCGAGGTGTTCGGGCTCATAGGCCCCGACGGCGCCGGCAAGACTTCGCTCTTCCGCATCATGGCCACGCTGCTGCTGCCCGAAGGCGGCCATGTGAGGGTAGACGGCTACGACACGGTGAGCCAGATGGAGCACATACGGAAACGCGTGGGGTACATGCCGGGCAGATTCTCGCTCTACCAAGACCTCACCGTCGAGGAGAACCTCGCCTTCTTTGCCACGATCTTCGGCACCACCGTCGACGAAGGTTACGACAGCATCAAGGCCATATACAGCCAGATAGAGCCGTTCAGGCACCGCAAGGCCGGTGCCTTGTCGGGGGGCATGAAGCAAAAGCTCGCCCTGAGCTGTGCCTTGGTCCACGCCCCCAGTGTGCTGCTGCTCGACGAACCTACCACGGGTGTCGACCCCGTAAGCCGCAAGGAGCTGTGGGAGATGCTCTCCATCCTGAAAGAGCGCGGTATCACCATCGTGGCCGCCACGCCCTATCTCGACGAGATACACCGTTGCGGGCGTGTGGCATTCCTCAGCGAAGGCAAGGTGATGGGCATTGATACCGCCGGCAATATCCTCGACCGCTTTGCCAGCATCTTCTGCCCGCCCCCACTGGAACATGGTGACCGTGAGGCGGCACCCGGGAAGGTTGCGGGCATGCAGTATACCGGTTCGCAAGGCACCGGGGGCACCCGGCGCCCCACGGAAAACGTCATCGAGGTTGAGCATCTCGTAAAGGCATTCGGGACGTTCCGCGCTGTAGACGACATCTCGTTCTCCGTAAAGAAAGGGGAGATTTTCGGATTCCTCGGTGCCAACGGTGCCGGCAAAACTACGGCCATGCACATGCTCACCGGACTGAACCAGCCCACCAGCGGCAAGGGGAGGGTGGCAGGTTTCGACATCTCGACGGAATACGAGCAAATCAAACGGAATATCGGGTACATGAGCCAGCGGTTCTCGCTCTACGAAGACCTCACCGTGGGCGAGAATATCCGTCTCTTCGCGGGCATCTACGGCATGAAAGGCGATGTCATCGCACGCAAGACCGACGAACTGTTAGACCGGCTGAAGTTCAGCGGGCACAGGGATACCATCGTGAGCAGCCTGCCATTGGGGTGGAAACAGAAACTGGCTTTCTCGGTAAGCATCTTCCATGAGCCGGGCGTGGTGTTCCTCGACGAGCCCACGGGCGGCGTCGACCCGGCCACGCGCCGGCAGTTCTGGGAGCTGATATACGACGCGGCCGCCCGCGGCATCACCGTTTTCGTCACCACCCATTACATGGACGAGGCCGAATACTGCGACCGCATATCCATCATGGTCGACGGAAAGATACACGCCCTCGGCACGCCCGGCGAACTGAAAAGGCAATTCAACCTGCCCGATATGGACCACGTGTTCACTTACCTGGCAAGACAAGCAAACAGAAAGAGCGATTAAGGAAATGAATACATTCACCAGCTTCATCATCAAGGAAGGCAAGCACATCCTGCGCGACAAGCGCACGATGCTCATCCTTTTCGGCATGCCCGTGGTCATGATGCTGCTGTTCGGCTTTGCTATCTCCACCGATGTGCGCAACGTGCGCACCGTGGCCGTAACGGCATCTACCGACCACCTGACGCAGCAACTCATCGACGCACTGGCTGCCTCCGAATATTTCACCCTCACGGATAAGGTGGCAACGCCGGCAGAGGCCGAACGGCTGATACGCAACCAGGAAGCCGACATCGCAGTGGCTTTCTCGCCCAATTTCGCCAACAGCCGCTACGACCGCAACGCGGCCGTGCAGATTATCGCCGACGGAGCCGACCCCAACATGGCGCAGCAATACGCCAGCTATGTGCAAGCCATCTTTGCGCAACATTTGGCGGCAAGCAGGGGCATCGGCACCGGGAGCCTTGTTTCCACCAAACTGCTCTATAACCCGCAGATGAAGAGCTCGTACAACTTCGTGCCGGGCATCATGGGCATGCTGCTGATGCTGGTTTGCGCGATGATGACATCGATAAGCATCGTCAAGGAGAAGGAACGGGGCACGATGGAGGTGCTGCTCGTCAGCCCGGTAAGGCCCATCCTGATTATCATCAGCAAGGCCATCCCTTATATGGTGCTGGCGCTTGTCATCCTGTGTACTATCCTGCTGCTGTCGTACTACGTGCTCGATGTACCGCTCTCGGGCAGCCTGTTCTGGATATTTGTCACATCGCTCGTCTATATCCTGCTCGCCCTCGCCTTGGGGCTGCTCATCAGTTCGGTGGCCAACACCCAGCTCGCGGCGCTGCTTTTTTCGGCGGTGGTGTTGCTGATGCCTTCCGTGATGCTCTCCGGCATGCTGTTCCCCATCGAGAGCATGCCTGCTATCCTGAGGTATGTCACCCTCATCATACCGCCACGCTACTATATCTCTGCCATGCGCAAACTGATGATTATGGGTGCCGGCGTGGAGCAGGTGGTACACGAGCTGGCCGTGCTTGCGGGCATGACGGCCCTGCTGCTGAGTCTTGCGATGGCCACTTTCAAGAAGCGCCTTGAGTAAGCCCCCCGATAATTATAACTTGTAAACAATATGGTACTCAAATATCTTATACAGAAAGAATTCCTGCAGCTCAGGCGCGATGCGTTCCTGCCTCGGCTGATAGTGGTCTTCCCCATCGTGATCATGTGCGTTATGCCGTGGGTGCTGAACATGGAGGTGAAGAACATCGTCGTAGACGTGGTGGACAACGACCGCTCCACGGTGTCGAAGCAGCTGGTGCACAGGATTGAGGCCTCGCGCTATTTCATCTTCAACGGGCAGAAAGCCACCTACAAGGAGGCGCTCGCCGACGTGGAGACAAGCAAGGCCGACGTGGTGGTTGTGGTACCGCCACGCTACGGCCGCGACCTGAAGAACGGCGGCACGCCACAGGTGCTGATAGCCGCCAATGCCGTGAACGGGACGAAAGGGGCGATGGGGGCGGGTTACCTGTCGAATATCGTTACGCAGAATGTCAGTCCGGCCGGCATCGGCCAGGCGCTCTCCACGTTGTATCTATACAACAAGAACCTGAACTATAAGCTGTTCATGATACCTGCCCTGATGGGCATATTGATGATGATGCTTTGCGGATTCCTGCCGGCACTGAATATCGTATCCGAAAAGGAGAAAGGCACTATCGAGCAAATCAACGTCACGCCTGTCAGCAAGTGGACGTTCATCCTTGCCAAGCTCATCCCTTACTGGATTATCGGCCTGTTGGTCATGTCCATCTGCTTCGTGCTGGCATGGCTCGTCTATGGAATCACCTCGGCCGGGAACCTTGCGTTGGTGTACCTGCTGGCCATCTTGTTGGCTTTCATCTTCAGCGGGTTCGGACTGATAATCTCCAACTATAACGAGACGATGCAGCAGGCCATGTTCATCATGTGGTTCTTCGTCGTCTGCCTGATGTTGCTCAGCGGATTGTTCACACCGGTGAACAGCATGCCCGACTGGGCAAGGGCGACGACCGTCGTCAACCCGATGCATTATTTCATCGATGCCATCCGGACAGTATATGTGCGGGGCGGCGACTTCGCAAGCATTTCCCACCAAGTGGCCACGCTTGCCGGCATGGCCGCCGTCATGGATGTATGGGCTATCTGGAGCTACAGGAAACGAGTAACAAATTAACGGATTGACAAGCACGGATATACTTGTGGATATATTAAAAGATGTGAAATATTTGCCCATACATTCGCGTTTCTCGAAAATACGCTATACCTTTGCCGCGCCTTACAGGGAGTAAGGGCGTTTAGCTCAGCTGGTTTAGAGCATCNNCGGTTCGAATCCGTCAACGCCCACGAGATACGGAACGGGTGGTTACCAGAGTGGCCAAATGGGGCAGACTGTAAATCTGCTGGCGATGCCTTCGGTGGTTCGAATCCATCACCACCCACGCTTTTTTAGGAATCCAACCGCCGCTGTATGTCGCTGATTTTCTGCGACCGCGCCATACAATAAGTCTTGCTGTGGCGGTCGATGAAACAAAATAGGGCAAAAGCCTTTTCCAATAACATGTTGCGTATGGGGCCCGTCTTCAGGGCGGCCTCGGCATAGTAGAGCTCAGCCAGCATCTCCATGCGGCTGGGGCGTTCGGCCTCGGCAAACTGCTCGAAACTCTGCATCACATCATCGATGGCGGCAGTGTGGTAAAACTCGTAAGGCCCGACATACTGGTTGTACATCGAGCGCATCTCCTCCTCTTGCTGCCCGCGGTCTTTCTTGCTGAGCAACAGTTCGAGAGCCTCTGCAAACTCGCGGATGAGCCGCATGATGTAATCGCGTTGAAGCATAGCGTTCTGTTTATTTCTTGTTCTTGGTATTTCCCGGTGCAAAGGTACGCTTTTTTTTTGAATCTGCGGGTCCGCGGCATCTTTTACTCTGACCAGGGGAATGAAATCAGCCCCGAATGCAGGTTTCCCCGCCAGCTGATTGCACCTTTGCCGTTGGAATACCGGATGGGGCGGCAGCCGCAAACCCGGCAGAGGCGGAGATAATCCAAACAAGAATAAGATGCCCGGCTGCGCGTCACCGCGGCCGGGCATCCCGGTGCAATGTGTGTAAAGACCTTTATTTCACGGTCACTTTCCCATAGTAATTGTCATTCCGCAGTTCGGCTTTCACGATATATAGCCCCGGCTCGAAGCCGGCAGTGGCAATCCTCGTGCTGCTTGTCTCTGCTTTCAGTTTCCCGTCTGCGCAATAGATGAAGGTTTTTTCGGGTTGGATGCCTTCGATTACGATGTCCGAATTCCCGGAGGTGTATATTTTCACGTTCTGGTTGTCCGCCGGTGTATTGATTTCCGTCGCCGGCTTTTCTTCCTTGACTACTTTGAACGAATCAAATAAAGTGGCCTCCCCATTGGCATCTACGGTATAGGTATAGGTGTAGATGGTGTCGGGCGTTACGTCCACCCGGCTGAAAGTGGGTTCGCCGGTTTGCCCGAACTTCCCGGAGAAGAGCCCCCAGTAGTTCTCCACCTCGTGCTTGTCCAGCGATTCAATCATGGCCTGCTCGTTGCGCGGCTCATACTTTTTCCTCCCGGCCGAGTTGTTCAGGAAATAGAGCGTGCCATCGGCCACGTTGAACACACCACCGGATTTCCCGGTCATGTTCTCCCTGTCGCCGCCCTGGGTAATGGTTTCCACATGTTCTGCAGCACCGGGGACCAGTGTCTTCGTGCGGTTGTTCACCGGGCCAATCACTTCGTATATATGGTCGTGCCCCTGCAGGGCGATGTTGATACCCAGTTCGCTGAACACGGGCAGCATGGCTGCCCTCACCGCTTTGCCGTCGGCGTCGTCTTGGTGCGACCGGCTTCCGGTGAACATGTTCTTGTGATAGGTAGCCACGCGCCATTTCGCGTCCTTGTTGTTCTCCACCTGCTCGCGCATCCAGCCTGCCAGAGCCTCGAAGTAGCCTTCCTTTTTCCAGTCTTCGTAGTTGATGACCAGGTAAAGCACGTCTCCGCGGACGAACGAGTAAACGGTGCCGTCCATGTCGGTCTTCACCAGTGCCTTCGTGTTGAAGGCCGTGTCGGTATTGAAGTGCGCCGTGAAGTTACTGTTCTTGCTCGTGTCGTGGTTGCCCTGTGCCACCACGAGCGGATACCTCATCCACACATCCTGCATTGTGGCAAACCACTGTTCGAACTCCCATTCCGAATTGTTGCTTCCGCTGGTTTCCACGAGGTCGCCGTTGCAGAGCACGAAGGCGGCGTCCGGTACCATCTTGCATGCAGCATGTACGGTTTTTTGCGAAACGTCGAACATCTGGTCGTTTTGCGCCTGCGTGTCGGTAATGTAAATGAACGAGTAGCGGTCATCCTTCCCGACCGGTGCCGTGCAGAAACTGCCGATGGTGCTCCATCCGTTTTCGTTGCCTACGCGGTACGAGTAAGCGGTAGCCGGCAACAGCCCTGTAGCAATGGCCTTGTGGCTGCAGTAGTCGGCCTTCGTTCCCGGCTCTATCCCTTCCAGCATGTTTTTTGCGATGGAGTAGTTCAGCCCTTCCACGTCTTTGGTCGTAGCCTCGACGATGATGTCCGGTGCGGCGAAGTCTTCGGCTGCCGCGTTGGCTTTTTTCACTATCTGCACCTTCCCCGTCTTCACGGTCGGGTTGGTGAACCATGCAAATGCCATGCGCGTGGCAGGGTCGCCGTTGACAGTCATATTTATACTGTAGGGCTGCGACGCGGGTTGCAGTGTGGAAAGCAGCCGGGTGAGCTTTGTCCACGACGGGACGGTGTAGTCGGCAGCTTTCATTGCCGGCACCTCTTGGGCAGCAGCTTGTTGCCCGGTAGCTGCCATTACGTAAAGGGCAGCAACAGTTATCACTGATTTCATTTTTCTCTTTTTCATCGTTCTTTTCTTTTTTTGTTTTTTGTATACAGCCAATATATTGGATTCCGGCTGCAAAATTACGTACAGCCCTTTTCAATCCTGTTTTGACAACATGACAATGCAGCTAAAAGGATATTTAAATACAGCTACAGGCATCAAGGCCATCCTATGGCATATTTTAGCGGGTAGGGGCAGTCCGGGTTTCGCGTTATACAAAGCGTAAAAAGCGTTAAATAAATATAAATATAAAATCTTCCAGAGCTTCTTTGTATATGTAATTAGGTAGAAAAGTGTACCTTTGCAGTCCGAAAAGAATGCGGGGAGAGGCTTAGAATCCCCTTGGATGCCGTGTTAATAGCTGTATCTTGGCCGGATGCAGTGGTTAGTGAATCGGTATTCAGCGCGGCGCGAATGCAGTAAAGAGTTAGACCTTTGCAGCAGGAGCCGGAGCGCACGAAGAGACGGACAATAATGTTTTTTAGTAGTAAAATTTAAAAAGTAAAAATGGACACTTTAAGTTACAAGACCATTTCCGCCAACAAGGAAACAGCGAAGAAGGAATGGGTGGTGATCGACGCCACCGACCAAGTCGTAGGTCGCCTCGCTTCAAAGGTAGCAAAGCTGATTCGCGGAAAGTACAAGCCGAACTTCACGCCTCACGTAGACTGTGGAGATAACGTTATCATTATCAATGCCGCCAAGGTGGTTTTCACAGGTAAGAAAGAAACTGACAAGGTGTATACCCGTTATACTGGTTATCCTGGTGGCCAGCGCTTCAACACCCCTGCCGAGCTGCGCAAGCGCGAAGGCGGTGTAGACCGCATCCTCCGCCATGCCGTTAAGGGCATGCTGCCCAAGGGCCCGCTCGGCCGCAGCCTGCTGAAGAACCTCTACGTATACGAGGGGACCGAGCACAAGCACGAGGCCCAGAAGCCAAAGACAATAGATATTAACCAGTATAAATAATAATAGAAGATGGAAGTAATTAATGCAATCGGTCGCCGTAAAAGCTCTGTAGCCCGCGTTTACCTGAGCGAAGGTACAGGCAAGATTACGATTAATAAGAAAGACTTAACTGAATATTTCCCGTCGGCTATCCTCCAGTATGTGGTAAAGCAGCCGCTGAACCTGCTCGAAGTAGCCGAAAAATATGATATCAAGGCCAACCTCGACGGGGGCGGATTCACAGGCCAGAGCCAAGCCCTGCGCCTCGCTATTGCCCGCGCACTCGTTAAGGTGAATGCAGAAGACAAGAAGAGCCTGAAGGACCAGGGCTTCCTCACACGCGACAGCCGGGCCGTTGAGCGCAAGAAGCCGGGCCGGCCGAAAGCCCGCCGCCGCTTCCAGTTCAGCAAGCGCTAATCCCGCTTCGATACTGGGCCGTTTAGTATCTAAGCTCCTGAGATTCGCCCTTACCGGGCGACTACTCCCGGGCTGATTCTAACAACAACAGGGGCAGGCGGCCGCTGTGCCGGAACGGGACTGGTATCCCGCACGGCACCGCCGGACAGCCTGCATCCCGGAAGAATTAAAAAGAAAGTAAACAATTAAAAAAGTATTAAGACAATGTCAAGAACAAATTTTGATATGTTGCTGCAGGCAGGCTGCCATTTCGGCCACCTGCGCCGTAAGTGGAACCCTGCAATGGCTCCTTACATCTACACAGAGCGTAACGGTATCCACATCATCGACCTTCACAAGACCGTAGTAAAAATCGACGAAGCCGCCGATGCGTTGAAGCAGATTGCCAAGTCGGGCAAGAAGGTGCTCTTCGTCGCTACTAAAAAACAAAGCAAGGACGTCATCGCCGAGAAAGCTGCCAGCGTGAACATGCCCTACGTTATCGAGCGGTGGCCGGGAGGTATGCTTACCAACTTCCCGACAATCCGTAAGGCCGTAAAGAAAATGGCGAACATCGACAAGTTGATGAATGATGGTACATACAGTAACCTCTCGAAGCGCGAGCTCCTGCAGATTACGCGCCAGCGCGCCAAGCTCGAAAAGAACCTCGGCTCCATCGCCGACCTGACCCGCCTGCCGAGCGCGCTCTTCGTAGTAGACGTAATGAAGGAAGCCATCGCCGTGAAAGAGGCCAATCGCTTGGGAATCCCTGTATTCGGTATCGTTGACACCAACTCTGACCCGAAGAACATCGACTTCATCATCCCGGCCAACGACGACGCTAAGGACAGCGTAGAGGTAATCCTCAACGCCTGCTGCAGCGCCATCGCCGAGGGCCTGGAGGAGCGCAAGGCCGAGAAGGCCGACGAGGCTGCCGCACAGGCACAGAACGAGGAGGGCGAAAGCAAGCCGAAGCGCGCCCGCAAGGCCCGCAAGGACGCTCCTAAGGCCGACGAGGCTGTAGAAGAGGCTGCCGCTCCGGCAGCTGAGGAAGAGGCTGCTCCGGCTGAGGAAGAGGCTGCTCCGGCAGAAGAAGCTGCTGCAGAGTAATGTTTATTTTTAAATTTAAATTTTAATCTTTAGAACAATGGCTATTTCAATTGAAGATATCAAGAAGCTCCGCGCAATGACCGGTGCAGGTCTGGCCGACGTGAAGAAAGCTCTCACCGAGGCTGAAGGCGACTTCGAGAAAGCAAAGGAATTGCTCCGCGAGCGCGGACTGGCTATCGCCGCCAAGCGCAGCGACCGCGAAACCAGCAACGGGTGCGTACTCGTAAAGGTTGAGAACGGCTTCGCCGCCATCATCGCCTTGAAATGCGAAACCGATTTCGTTGCCAACGGTAAGGATTTTATCGACTTGACACAGAACATCCTCAACGCTGCCGTTGCCAACAAGTGCAAGGACATCGAAGAAGTGAAGGAACTGACGCTTGCCGACGGACAGAAGGTGCAGGACGCCGTAACACAGCGTTCGGGCATCACGGGCGAGAAGATGGAACTCGACGGCTACATGACGCTCGAAGGCGAGAACATCGAAATCTACGACCACATGGGTAAGCACACGCTCGCCACCATGGTGCAGACCAACATCCCCGCCGCCGAGCAGGCTCACTTGGTTGCCATGCAGGTGGCTGCCATGAAGCCGGTGGCCCTCAATGCCGACAGCGTTCCGCAGGAAGTGCTTGATACGGAATACAAGACTGCTGTCGAGAAGACAAAGCTCGAGCAGTGCCAGAAAGCCGTAGAAAACGCGCTGAAGAAGGCTGGCTACAACCTCTACATCGCAGAGAACGAGGAGCACCTCGCCGAGGGTATTGCCAAAGGCACTATCACCGAGGCCCAGGCTGAGGACATCCGCAAGATCAAGGAGACCGTTGCCGCTGAAAAGGCTGCTACGCTGCCGGTACAGATGGTTGAGAACATCGCCAAGGGCCGCGTTCAGAAGTTCCTGAAGGAGAACTGCCTCGTTGATCAGGAGTTCCAGTTCGGCGACGGCGACAAGGCTACGGTAGCCGACTGGCTGAAAGCACAGAACAAAGAGCTTGAGGTGACAGCCTTCAAGCGCTTTACGCTTGCTGCAGAATAATTCATTGAACTTAACTATAGGCTTGGGCATCTGTCTCTCATGAGATGGATGCCCGTTTTTTTGCACGTACAGATGCGCCGCTGGGCGACCTGCACTGCTGCTTCATTAATACACGAAAAAAACGGCGCACTCGTAATCGCGACGATTGCATTGTTATTCATTAGGTTAGTAGTTAATACCCGGGTTCGGGATAAGCACCTCCCGCTATTCCGGTTTTCTACGCCCTCTTTGCATTGCAACAGTCCTGCCTGTGCAGGGCCGAGGGATACACGCTGTTTTGATTTTTGGCCATTTTTCGG
>DBRC01000021.1 GCA_002305505.1 Prevotella sp. UBA1378
CACGGACTTTCACGCCTGCGCCTTTTTTTTTAAAAAATTTTTTGCAGACAAAATGCGCCCGTCTGCAAGGCGCAGACAGGCGCAAAGGAATTGTAAGCAGTATTCAGTTGATTAGACAGTTCATACTTATAGGCGTAATATTCTCTGGCGGTGGTCGGACTTTTTTTGATAAGAAGCTGCTAATGATATATAGACAATAGAAAAGGACATAACGATACCTCCTTGATACCGCCATATCCTTAAAAAAGGGCGACTTTAATACACCCTCCGTTATCTCGTTTTTGCAAAAGAAAACGGCGGCTTTGATTGTTATTTCAAAACCGCCGTAAGGTCGTCTTTATTCTGTTAGGCGCGTAAAAACTTTGCCGCCAAACAACGGTTTTTTTTGTTACCGTTAGGCGGGCAATCATTTTAATTTGTTTCTTTTCCACATTCAGTACAAACTTTATCATGTAAGGAAATTATACCACCACAATGTGGGCAAGCGTATTTCTGAATATGGGCTTCCATGAGATGAGGTATTCCCTTTTGCATTACAATTCTGCTATTTTCAATAAGGCTTTCGTTATAACGTTTGTTATAACTTCTTTCAAGGTTCTTTATTAGCTTACAAGGAAAGGCGCTACATTCATAGCAATAGGTTATTCCTTTTGACTGAACACAATCTTTAATTTTGCACTTGCGGCAATGCTCTGGTTTTCCTTTACTCTCTACCATACAACCGCCACAAGGCTGTTTTGTTTTCTTAGTATGACAATGCTTATAACAGACCATGCAATTCATTCCGCATGGTGCAAACATTTCCGTTACAATTTTCATAGGCATTTTCATTAGGCTTTTACCTCCTTTAGCTATAGAGTCAACCAGCAAGTGCAAAATTAAGAATAAACTTTGAAGAACTCTTCTTTTGGTGTTGAAAAGTTCAGTTTTTCTCTCGGTCTTCTGTTAATTTTCGCTTGAATTGAAGAAATTCTTTTGTCCGTCACGCTACTAATGTCCATGCCTTTCGGTATATATTGCCTTACAAGTTTGTTGGTGTTTTCAACAGCTCCTTTCTGCCATGATGAATATGCATCAGTAAAGAATACTGGCACTCCAATTTTGTCAGTAATCCATTCATGTGCGGCAAATTCGCTACCATTGTCAGTTGTTATGGTCTTCAATTTCTCTCCCTTGTATGGCAGCAGTAGCCTCCATACCGTCTTGGCGAGCGGCATAGCCTTCTTCCCCTCTTTCAGTTTTGCCATGAGGAGGTAATTGGTGCTTCTTTCTATCATAGTGAGAATGGCATTGCCGTTATTGTCTACAATAAGGTCCATTTCCCAATCACCAAAACGTTTCCCATCCGCTTCTATCGGACGTGGCAAAGCGTTTTATACTGCTTTCCATTTCTGTGCTTCAAAATTCTGTATTGCAACATCGCCATCCTGTACATCCTTATCCATCTCGTTCTTGACAATATCTCTCAGAGCATAAAAACTCTTGTGCATATCTGTTGGGTGAGGATAAAGAAAGGGCGCGGATTCAACAAGTAAGGGCATATTTAGCTTATTTCCTGTATAAAGCACTCTTTTTACGGTTGAACTTGCATTTAATCAAAATCGTACAAGCATCTTGTAGTCCTGCTACAAGGTGCTTGTACTCTTGCTACAAGGTGCTTGTAGTGATGCTACAAGATGCTTGTACGATTTCAATACGTTAATCCGTCCTTTGTGCCTCCATAAAGCGCAACTGGGCTTCGAGCATTCCTAAGCGCGGCATGCTGAAGCCCGCCTTGCGCGCCTCCTCTATCGGGCGCGTATACAGATAGTATATCTCCATCGGCCGACGGTAGTCGTAGTCGAGCTTCATCGAGGGCAGGTAGGGCTTCATGTTCAAGGTATTGCCAATCATCTTGTCGGCAAAAGCAGCATCGACGGAGCCTACGCCCAAGGCACGGGCGGCACCGATGACCTCCAACATCTGTTCGCGGATGAGCGAAAGCATACCGGTATCCTGCAACAGCAAACCGGTATGGGTATCGAGGACGACGGTCATACCGTTGAACGGCATATTCCAAACAGCTTTCTTCCAGCGTGCCTCATGATACTCTACCTCTGCCGCACGGATGCCTGCCGACTGGAGATCGCTTATCAAACTGTCAATTAATTTAGTATCACGACACGAATAGTTACCGATATTGATATATCCGTAGTCCTGATGGGTGATGCGCCCGGGGGATGTCTTCGACGAACAGATGAACGCCAGCCCGGCAGCGAGCTGCAAACCGGGTAGCAGCCGCTGCACATCGGCCTCGATTCCGATGCCGTTCTGTATCATCACCACCAATGTATCCGGGCGGAGGAGCGGAGGCAAGAGCGTGCCCAGCAACGCATTGTTGGTCGACTTCAGCGCCACCAGCACCACGTCGCACGGCGGCATCTCCGCCGTAGAGCGGTAAGCATTTACGCGGTCGAGGCGGAACGAGCCGTCGCACGAATCCACCTGCAACCCGTTCTGTCGGATATATTCATAATCGCCGTGCAGCAAGAAGTGAACATCATTGCCCGCAAGCGCCAGCCGCCCACCATAGTATCCGCCGACGGCTCCTGTACCAATAATCGCATATTTCATTTTCGTCTCCGTTTGGTTAGGATGCAAAAGTAATGATTTTCTTCGGCATTTTACACATTATTCCGATTTTTATACGTATCTTTGCAAGACTATTTCGATAATGATGAAACTGTGGAACAAGATAAATTAGGCCTTTTAGGCAAAATCAAATACCCTGAAGATTTGCGCAAGTTGGCGGTTGAGCAATTGCCCGATGTGTGCAAGGAATTGCGCGAGGACATCGTCGACGAACTGTCGGTGAATCCCGGCCATTTGGCTTCCAGCCTCGGCGCAGTAGAGATTACGGTTGCCCTCCATTATGTCTTCAACACCCCCGACGACCGCATCGTATGGGACGTGGGCCATCAGGCCTACGGCCACAAGATACTGACAGGGCGGCGCGAGCAGTTTTGCACCAACCGCAAGCTGAACGGCATCATGCCGTTCCCCTCGCCGCTGGAGAGCGAATACGACACGTTCGTATGCGGGCATGCATCAAACTCGATTTCGGCGGCATTGGGAATGGCGGTCGCAACGAGGGATTCCGCCTCGCGCCGCGTGGTAGCCGTCATCGGCGACGGAGCCATGAGCGGCGGGCTGGCGTTCGAAGGACTGAACAATGTTTCCAGTTCGCCGAACGACATGCTCATCATCCTGAACGACAATGACATGTCAATCGACAGAGCTGTGGGCGGCATGGAGAAATACCTGCTGAAGCTGGACACCAACGAGACCTACAACGCCCTGCGCTTCAAGGCGGCACGCTGGCTCCACTCGAAAGGGATGCTGGAGGACGACCGGCGCAAAGGCCTCATCCGGCTGTCCAACGCATTAAAGTCGGCCATCAGCCACCAGCAGAATATCTTCGAGGGGATGAACATCCGCTACTTCGGCCCCTTCGACGGGCACAACGTAAAGGAGCTGGTGCGCATCATGCGCCAGCTGAAAGACATGCGCGGCCCCAAACTGCTGCATCTGCACACGACGAAGGGAAAAGGCTACAAGCCGGCCGAGAAGCATGCCACCATCTGGCATGCGCCGGGCAAATTCGACGTCGACACGGGCGAGCGCATCGTGACGGACACGTCGAACGAACCGCCGAAGTTCCAAGAAGTGTTTGGTAAGACGCTGCTCGAACTCGCACAGAAGAACCCGAAAATCGTAGGGGTGACACCGGCGATGCCCACGGGTTGCTCGATGAACATACTGATGAAGGCGATGCCCGACCGCGCATTCGACGTGGGCATTGCCGAGGGGCATGCCGTTACCTTCTCGGGCGGGATGGCGAAAGAGGGCCTGGTGCCGTTCTGCAACATCTACAGCGCCTTCAGCCAGCGGGCCTACGATAATATCATCCACGACGTGGCGCTGCTGAACCTGCCCGTGGTGATTTGCCTCGACCGCGCCGGACTGGTAGGTGAGGACGGGCCTACGCACCACGGCGCCTTCGACTTGGCGGCATTGCGCCCGATACCCAACCTGACCATCGCCTCGCCCATGGACGAACATGAGCTGCGGCGGCTGATGTATACGGCACAACTGCCCGGGAAGGGCTCGTTCGTTATCCGCTATCCGCGCGGCTGCGGCGTGAAGCTTGACTGGGAATGCCCGCTGGAGGAAATAGCGGTGGGCACGGGGCGTAAGCTGCACGACGGGGACGACATCGCCCTGCTGACCATCGGCCCGATAGGCAACGATGCCCGTAAAGCCATTGCCCAACTGGAAGAGGCCGGCGGACCGTCGGTGGCGCTCTACGACATGCGGTTCCTCAAGCCGCTGGACGAGACTATCCTGGAAGAGGCCGGGAAACGCTTCAAGCGCATCGTCACCATCGAAGACGGCGTGCGCAACGGCGGGCTGGGCTCGGCCGTGCTCGAATGGATGTGCGACCACGGATACACGCCGGAGATCACGCGCATGGGGCTGCCCGACAGATTCGTAGAGCACGGGACGGTAGACGAACAGAAACGAATAGCAGGAATCGACATTGATAGTATTAAGGAAGAACTGTTGAGATGAAAATCATTATTGCCGGGGCCGGAGCTGTGGGAACCCACCTGGCCAAACTCTTAGCGCGCGAACACCAGGACTGTGTGCTGGTGGATGAAAGCGAAGAACGCTTGGGCAAGCTGAGCGAATACGACATCATGACCTTGCAGGGACTGCCCACCAGCATCAAAACGCTGAAGGATGCCGGAGCAGAGAATGCCGACCTCCTGGTGGGCGTGACGCCCGACGAAAGCCGGAACATGACGACATGCATCCTCGCGCACGCATTGGGCACGAAGAAAACAGTGGCACGCATCGACAACTACGAATACCTCGCACCGCACCTGGAGCCGTTTTTCAAGAACCTGGGCATCGACTCGCTTATCTATCCGGAAGTGCTGGCAGCCATCGACATCAACAACGGGCTGAAGCAAAGCTGGGTGCGCCAGCGGTGGGACGTGCACGGGGGGGCGCTCGTGATGCTGGGCATCAAGCTGCGGGACAACTGCGAGATACTGAACCAGCCGCTGCGCAACCTCTGCGGCCCCGACGACCCCTACCACATCGTGGCCGTCAAGCGCGGGAACGAAACCATCATACCGGGCGGTAACGACGAACTGCGCCTGTTCGACCTGGCCTACTTCATGACAACAAAGGAGTACATACCCTATATCCGGAAAATCGTAGGCAAGGAGCATTATGCCGACGTGAAGAACGTCATCATCATGGGAGGGGGCAAAACCGCCGTACGGGCTGCCCTGACGGCACCCGACTACATGAACGTGAAAATCATAGAGCAGGACGAAAGCCGCTGCGAACAACTGAACCAACTGCTCGTCGACGTGGACACGATGGTGATACACGGCGACGGCCGCGACCTGGCACTCCTCGAAGAAGAGGGCATCCGCAACACGCAGGCGTTCGTCGCCCTGACAGGCAATGCCGAAACAAACATCCTGGCCTGCCTGACCGCTAAGCGGCTGGGAGTGAGGAAAACCATCTCTATGGTAGAAAACATCGACTATGTGAGTATGGCCGAAGGATTGGACATCGGCACCATCATCAACAAAAAAAGCATTGCTGCCGGCCATATTTACCAAATGCTGCTCGATGCCGACGTAAGCAATATGCGCTCGCTGATGATGGCCGACTCCGACGTGGCCGAGTTTACGGCCGCAGAAGGCTCGAAGGTGACGAAGAAGCCGGTGAAAGAGCTCGGGCTGCCCATCGGCGTCACCATCGGCGGGCTGGTGCGTAAGGAAGTGGGGATGCTGGTGAACGGCAATTCGCAGATAGAAGCGGGCGACTCGGTAATGGTATTCTGCCACGAGCACAATATGAAAAAGGTTGAGAAGTATTTCAAAGCCAATACGATATGGTAAACTTCCGCATCGTATATAAAATCATCGGTTCGCTGCTCTTCATCGAAGGCGCTTTCATGCTGGGCTGCTTGGCCATGGCATTCTCTTACAAGGAGGATGACGTCGTGGCTTTCCTGCTGTCGGTGTGCTTCACTGTCGCGGCAGGCTTTATCTTCAAATATTTCGGGCGCAACTCGGACAATAACCTGAGCCGCCGCGACGCTTACCTCGTGGTGACACTGGCATGGGTCATCTTCAGCTTCTTCGGCATGCTACCCTTCCTCATCGGGGGGTATATCACCAATATCGCAGACGCTTATTTCGAAACCATGTCGGGATTCACCACTACCGGGGCGACCATCCTCGACGATGTGGAACACCTGCCCCATGCCATCCTCTTCTGGCGCACCATGACACAATGGATAGGCGGGCTCGGCATCGTGTTCTTCACCATCGCCATCCTGCCCTCGATGGTGGGCGGCAGCGTCAGGGTATTCGCAGCCGAGGCTACCGGCCCCATCAAATCCAAGATGCACCCGCGGCTGTCCACCACGGCAAAATGGATATGGACCATCTACTCGGGACTCACACTGGCCTGCCTCTTCTGCTACTATATGGCCGGCATGGACTGGTTCGACAGCATCAACTACTCGATGACGACCACGGCCACGGGCGGGTTCGCCACCCACAACGACAGCACCTCGCACTTCCAGTCGGCCGCGGTCGATTACATCACCGTCCTCTTCATGTTCCTCTCGGGCATCAACTTCATGGTGCTCTACATGGCCGTCTTCCGCCTGAAGACGAAGAACCTTTTCGCCAACTCCGAGTTCCGTCTCTACCTGTCGGTAACCCTCGGTGCCATCGCATGGATAATGTACCTACTCATCACACGCAACGGTTACGGATTCGAACAGGCCTTGCGCTCGTCGATGTTCCAGGTCGTCTCGTTTATCACTACTACCGGCCTGTTCAACGACGACGCTGCCCTCTGGCCGCACATCACGTGGGTGATACTGGGCGTGTGCATGTTCATAGGCTCGTGCGCCGGCAGCACCAGCGGCGGCTTCAAGTGCGTGCGCGGCGTGATGGTACTGAAGGTGCTGCGCAACGAGTTCAAGCGCTGCCTGCATCCCAACGCCGTGCTGCCCGTAAAGGTAAACGGGCAGCCGATACCACAGGCACGTATCTCTACTTTGCTTTCGTTCTTCGCGCTCTTCGTGCTGATGTGCCTCATATCAGCCACCATCATGATTGTGGCGGGCATCGACAACACCAACGCCATCACCATTGCCCTGAGTTGCATGAGCAACGTGGGCCCCACGCTGGGAACGGAGATAGGCCCGGCCATGTCGTGGAGCTCGCTGCCCGACGGCATCAAGTGGGTTTGCTCGTTTCTCATGCTGATGGGGCGCCTCGAAATCATGACCGTGCTCGTGCTTTTCACCGGCTCGTTCTGGAAAGACAACTGACTTCATCAACAATCGCCGTATCAACTAACGTTATTCTATCATATATGAAAGCTTTTAAATTCAAACCGTTACTCAAACAAACAATATGGGGAGGCAATAAGATTGTGCCCTTTAAGCACCTGGACTCCACACTCGGACAGGTAGGCGAAAGCTGGGAAATATCGGGCGTAAGGGGCGATGTGTCGGTACTGGCCGACGGCTCTGGCAGGACGCTCAACGACCTGGTGGGCGAAATGAAAGCCGACTTAGTGGGCAAGGAGAACTACAAGCGCTTCGGCAACGAGTTTCCGCTGCTCATCAAGTTTATCGACGCCCGCGAGGACCTCTCGATACAAGTGCATCCCACCGACGAGATAGCACAGCGGCAGGGCAAAAGCCGCGGAAAGACGGAGATGTGGTACATCATGGAGTCGGCCCCGACAGCGAAGCTGTACAACGGACTGAAGAAGGAAATCACGCCCGACGAATACAAGGCGATGGTGGAAGACGACACCATCTGCGACGCCCTCGCACAATACGGGGTGAAGGAGGGCGACTGTTTCTTCATCCCTGCAGGCCGTATCCACGCCATCGGCGCCGGCTGTTTCCTGGCCGAAATCCAGCAAACAAGCGACGTGACCTACCGCATCTACGACTTCAAGCGCAAGGATAAAGACGGAAATTACCGGCAGCTGCACACCAAGGAGGCAGCCGAGTCGATCGACTATACCGTGCTGGACGACTACCGCACCCACTATGCGCCCGGGAAGAACCAAGGCACGCAACTGGTCAGCTGCCCTTACTTCAACACGGCGGTTTACGACCTTACCGAGGCCATGACCATCGACTACAGCGAGCTCGACAGTTTCATCATCCTCATCGGCCTGCGCGGCAAGGGCACACTGACGGCCGGCGGCGACACCGTTGCTTTCTGCGAAGGCGAGAGCATCCTGCTGCCTGCCACCACAAAAGAGGTGCACATAGACGGCACCGTCAAGTTCCTGGAAACGTATGTGTGACGGATGGTTCTGGAATCGCCGATAAAAGGCACCGTATCAGACTTCCCGTCCAGCCGCTTTTTCACACCGTAACCTTCTTACGGCATACGGTACAGATATAGCCGGGGCGCTCTATTATCTCAAAATCGACATCGGCAGACGACGATAGCGCAGACTTGAGGTCGCTGCGCAAACCTTTGCCCGAGAGCTTGAGCACAGCCTCCTTCATGGTCCACAGCCGGATGAACGCGGCATCGCGACGGTCGGCCGCCTCAATCTGCCGCAGCTCGTCGTCGCTCATCGTATACCGGGCAAGCGCCGCATTGTAAGGGCGCACCACCTCGATGTCGACACCCACGGGGCGGTCGGAAACGGCACAGACGGCGGCATGCCGGCAATGGCTGAGGTTGAAGTGGATGTGGGGATGCCCCACGATGAAGGGCTTGCCGCCGGGTGCATAGCCGAGAATGGGATTCCCGGTGATGCCATACTCCTTGCCCAGTGCCTCTTTCAGCAGCAGATAAGCTGCCACACAGAGGCGCCGCCCCCGCTCATGGCGGAAGCGGAGAGCCTGCTCGCGGCGCTGGTCCGAGACTGCGGCAAGCGCCGCGTCGAGGTCGAAGCAGTCGATATGGTCGTTGAGGTAAATCATTCGATGGCGGCTTCAGCTTTAGGTATGCGCCGGTTGGGATTCTCCTTCGCACCGAGGTCCACCAGCTCGCGGCCCTTCTGTACCACGCTCTGGCGCCCGCTGACAAGTTTGTTTCCGGCGCTCTCGTACGCCTTGCGCGCAGCTTCAATCTGTTCGCCCATCTTATTAAATCGCTGGATGAAATCGCCCAAGCGGTCGAGCAGCTGCTCTGCTATGCCGAACACCCTCTCCTGGTTTTCGGCCTGTTGGTTCTGCACCCATGCGATGTGTATCATGTGCAGTATGCCCAGCAGATTCTGCTCGCCGGTAATGAACACCTTTCGCCCGAAAGCCTCGCGCCACAGCGTGGGGTCGTTGGCAAGCGCGAGCTGCAGCGAGCTTTCGAAAGGCACGAACATGATGACGAAGTCGACCGCCTCGCGGGGTGCCCTGATATACTTCGAATAGTCTTTGCGCGCCAGTTCGGCCACGTGGCCGCGCAAGCTCTTGATATGCTCCTGCAGGTAGCGCTCCTTATCTTCTGCAGCATCGGCGTTGACGTATTTCTGGTAAGCCACGAGCGACACCTTCGAGTCGATGATGGCATCTTGCCCCTGTGGGTAATGCAGGATGACGTCGGGCTGCATCTCGCGCCCGGTGTCATCGTTCCTTATAGGCTTCCCGTTCTCGTCGCGCAACCGCGCCTGCACCTCGTAGTGTATGCCCTCGGTGAGACCTTGGCTGGCGAGCAAGTCGCCGAGGATGATTTCGCCCATGTTCCCGCTCACCTTGTTGTCGCGGCGCAGCACGTTGGCAAGGCTTTCCGCCTTCTCCCCTATCTCGCGGTTGCTCTCCATCATCATCCGAAGCTGTTCGCGCAGCGATGCGCTCTGCTCGGTATGGTCCTTGGCACTGTCGCTGATGGCCTTGCGCATATCGGTGATGCTCTCCTTGAGCGGGTTCAGGATGGCCCCCATCTGCTGTTGGTTGTTCTCATTAAGCTCCTTCGAGCGCTGGCGCAGCAACTGCTCCGTGGCCGTCTTGAGCTGTTCCTGCACCAAGGCGAGGCTTTCCCTGAGCCGCCTTTCGGCTGTGGCCCGCTCTTCCTCCCTCTCGCGTTCGCGCCGCTCGTTAATCTCTCTCACCCGGTCATTGAAGCGGTTGGTCAAGTCATCCGTCTGCCTCAGGTGTGCGCTTCGCTCATCGCCTATCTGCTGGCGCAGCATCTCTATTTCGCGCCCCTGTGCCTGTGCACGGGCATTCAGCAACTTACTCTCCTGCTCCAGCTCCGCCACGCGGCGGCTTGCCTGCCCTAACTGCTCGTTGCGCAGGTCGAGCTCCGTCTGTTTCTTCTCGCTGTCTACAGTCAGCCGGCCATTGCGCCTGCTGAGAACCAGATATGCCAACGCCGCCCCTATCAGCAGCCCAGTCATTACGTACATCATCATTTTTATTCAGCTGGAAATTAAATATATAAAACATCTGCTTGCACATCGCCGCCGCCCGCTATCCGCTCACGGCACGGCTCGGCCAGTTCACGAGGAACAGCTTCTCCGTAGCCCGCGTAAAAGCAGTGTACAGCCAGTGGATATAGTCGGCCGGGAGCATATCGCCGCCCATGTACCCCTGGTCGATGTATACATGCGCCCACTGCCCGCCCTGCGCCTTGTGGCAGGTTACGGCATAAGCAAACTTCACCTGCAAGGCGTTATAATAGTCATCGTGCCTCAGCCGCTTCAGCCTGTCGGCCTTCAGCGGTATGTCGGCGTAATCCTCCATCACGGCATTGTAGAGCTGCCCGCTCTGTTCGCGCGTCAGGGCGGGCGCCTCGGATGCCAGCGTGTCGAGCAGCAGGGTGAAGCCGAGCTCCTGCCCGTCGTAGTCGGGAAAGCGCAGCACGGCGTCGGCAAAGCGGAAGCCATAAAGCGAACGCACGTTGCGCACACGGACCACCTCGGCACGGTCGCCGTTGGCAATAAAGGCGAGGGAACTGCTCCCGGCGCCCGCCGGCAGACAGCTGTCGCCGAAATACTTGTTCCGCACCACCATCAGCATATCGCCCGCACACAGCTCCTCCTCGCGGCCGAGCACCATGTTGCGGATGCCCCGGTTGTATATGTTGGCCTGCTTGTTAGAGCGCGTTATCACCATCGTCTCGTCGGCTCCCACTTCGCTGTAGCTCGACGCCAGCGACTCTATCAGTTCGCCGCCCGGCACCATGCGGATATCTGCAAAGCCACCGAAGCGGATACCGGGCAGCGCAGCGGTCCCGCCACGGGTTATCATCTGCCGGATGACGGTTGCATTATAGAGTATGCCGGAGGATTGGCTCTGGCGGAGCACTTCGTTCAAGTCGCACTCGTAGACCTGCAGCCCGTAACAGCGCAGCACCTCGCCCTGCAGCGCCGGGCTCTCCTGCTCGCCTACCGGCGGCAGCTGCGCCCGGTCGCCAATGAGCATCATGCGGCAGTTGCGGCCGCTGTATACATAGCGTACCAGGTCGTCGAGCAGGCTGCCGCTGCCGAAATTAGCCGCCGGTCCAGCCGCTTCTGCCCAGCCGCCGCTGCCGGGTGTTACCCCACGGACGTCGTTGGCAATCATCGAGCTCTCGTCCACGATGAACAGCGTGTCTTGATGGAGGTTGTCGCCCAGGCTGAAGGCCGACAGGTCGCCAGCCGTTTTCTGCCGGTAGATGCGCCGGTGGATGGTGTAGGCGGCGTGCCCCGCGCTGAGCGAGAACACCTTAGCGGCGCGGCCCGTGGGCGCCAAGAGCAACAGCTTCTGCCCCAGCGCGGACAATGCACGGACGATTGCGCCGGCCAGCACCGTCTTTCCCGTCCCGGCGGAACCGCGCATTATCATCACCGCCTCCCCGCTGCGGTCGGTCATGAACCGGCTGAACACACCGGCGGCCTGCTCCTGCTCGCCGGTAGGGGTAAAGCCGAAGGCCTCCAAGATACGGTATTTCAGTTCGTCGCTAATCATATTATCTTTTGCAAAGGTACAAAATATTTCATAATTCATATTGCATACTGCATAATTTTAGCTACCTTTGCAGAACGATATGAACGGAAACCGCATCAATACCGTATTGGCGCTGATTGCAGCGGCACTGCTGGCAATCTCCGTAGCCAGCGTCTTGGCACCCATGGGCTTCGAAAAGGAGCTGGCACGGCGCGAACAGGACGTGAAACGGAGGCTGCTGAAGATACGCGCCGCCCAAGCACGCTACCTAAAAGACTACAACAATTACTGCGGGTCGCTCGACTCGCTGGTGGCAGGCGGCTATCTGCCCGATTCGCTGAAGGCCATCCCCTACTCCGGCGGCAAGCCTTTCGAACTTTCGGCAAGGGTGAAGGTGCTGAAGTCGGGGCACGCCGCGCCGCTGATGGAGTGCGGGGCAAGGTATGAGGACTACCTCGGAGGGATGGACAGCAACACCATCTGCAACCTGACCGAAGAGGCCAATGAGCAAGGGCGCTATCCGGGACTGAAAATAGGCAACCTAAATACACCTAACAACAATGCAGGAAACTGGGAATAACATCAGGAAAAGGCTGACCATCCGCATCGGGCGCAACTCCATGTCGTTCTCGACCATGGACACCGACTGTGGGGTGAAGTACGAACCATATACCGTAAAGAGCGGCATCTCGATGGCGGCCAACCTAAGGGAAGCGTTCAGGAATGCCGACTTGCTGGCCGAGAACTTCCAGCGGGTGCAGGTGATGGTGGACGCACCGGCACTGATGGTTCCTGTCGACTTGTTCGAGGAGGGGAACAAGGAAGTGCTCTATCAGCACGCTTTCCCAAACCGGCCGGGGGAGGCTGTGCTATACAACGTGCTCCCCGACTTGAGCTGCGTGGCCGTATTCTCCGTCAACAAAGACCTGAAGACGGTCATTGACGACCATTTCGGCGACGTGCGCTTCTTCTGCGCTGCCTCGCCCGTATGGCGCCACTTGCACCAGCGCAGCTTCACCGGCGTGCGCAACAAGCTATACGGCTACTTCCACGATCAGGAGCTGGAGATATTCAGCTTCAACCAAAACCGGTTCAAGTACTGCAACTCGTTCGAGGTAAGCCATGCACACGATGCGCTCTACTTCCTGCTCTACGTATGGAAACAGCTGCAGTTGAAGCCCGAACACGACGAGATGCACATCGCGGGCGACATACCCGAGAAGGAGTGGATGCTCAGCGAGCTGCGCAGATACTTGCAGCGGGCGTACGCCATAAACCCTACGGGCGAGTTCAACCGGGCACCCGTGACACAGATAAAGGGAATCCCCTACGACTTAATGACACTATACGCCAAAGGCAGATGAGAATTATTACGGGAGAATACAAAGGCAGGCATTTCGACGTGCCGCGCTCATTCAAGGCACGGCCGACGACCGACTTTGCCAAAGAGAATATCTTCAACGTGCTGAACGGATATACCGACTTTGACGGGGCAACGGCTCTTGACCTCTTTTCGGGGACAGGAAGCATCTCGCTCGAACTGGTTTCGCGCGGATGTGCCCGGGTGGTGAGCGTAGAGGCCGACCGCGACCACCACCGCTTCATACAGGAATGCTTGAAGAAGCTGGGGACCGACCGGTGCATTCCCATACGCGGCGATGTATTCAGGTTCATCAAATCGTGCAAGCAGCAGTTCGACTTCATCTTCGCCGACCCTCCCTATATGCTGGAAGAACTGGAGGGTATCCCTGACCGTATCCTTGGGAAAAACTTGTTGAAACAGGGGGGAGTGTTCGTATTCGAACACGGAAAAGGCAACGATTTTTCATCGCATCCCTGCTTCGCCGAGCACCGCCGCTATGGCAGCGTAAACTTCTCCATCTTCAAAGCAAAGGCGACAGCAGGCGGGTGAGGCTCTCCCACAACCGCTTAATGAATGGGGGATGGATGAACTGCTCCTGCTCGTTAAGCAATACCGACTGCTCTTGGTCGCGCAGGAAGATACCCTTGAAATGCAAGGCGGTATCCTCGTCATAAAGGAAAACGTTGGCTTCGAAATTGTTCTCGAAGCTGCGGAAATCAACATTCGTAGAGCCACAGGTGGAAAGCGAATCGTCGCAAACCATCATCTTGCTATGTATGAACCCGGCCGTATACAGGTAAACCTTCACGCCGGCCTCAACCGCTTCGCGGAAATACGAGCGGCTGGCCCACTCGGTAAACCAGGCATCGGAACGATTCGGGCAAATCAGGCGCACGTCGATACCTGCAACGGCAGCCGTCTTGAGCGCGAACAGCACGGGTTCGGTAGGCAGGAAATAAGGCGTCTCCAGATAAATATACCGCTCGGCACTCTGGATGATGCGTACATACCCCTGCATGATTTCGGGGTAAGGAGTGACCGGCCCGCTGGTGACTATCTGTGCCAAGGCACCGCCGGCCTGCATCTCGGCAGGATGGGCAGGATAATACTTACGGTCGCTGATGAGCGTGCGGTCGACAAAATACCAGTCGACAAGGAAGGCACGCTGCAGTGAATAGACCACCCCGCCGGTAAGCCGCACCATCATGTCGCGCCACGGTTGCCTTCCCGTACCTTTTATATAACGCAGGGCTATATTCATGCCTCCGATATACCCCACCCGCCCGTCGATGACAATCATCTTGCGGTGGTTACGGTAGTTTACCTTGCTCGTGAACGAGGGGAAACGCACCGGCAGGAAGGGATAAACCTCGATGCCTTCTTCGCGCATGCGCTCGAAAAAACGATGGCGCACGTTCCAACAGCCCACGTCATCGTAGATTACACGCACCTCGACGCCCTGACGGGCCTTGTCGACAAGCACATCGGAGACAAGGCGCCCCAGGGCATCGTCTTCAAAGATATAAAGGTCGATATGGATATGGTGGCGGGCTTGTCCGATGTCGGACAACAGACGGGTAAAAAACTGATAACCGTCGGTGCAGACATCTACTTTATTCCCTTTAAAGGGCAGCGAGAAGTTTTGATTGATGAAAAGGTCTATGACCGACTTATGGCTTTTGGGCAACTGCAAATTGACTTGTTCGACAAACCCGAGCATCGACCGCTTGGTAAGCTGGTTCAGGCTGCGCTCGCTTACCATCCGCTCGCGCCGGTGGCTTACCCCGAAAAAGAGATAGAAGACGATGCCGGCCACAGGCACGAAATAGATGACAAGCACCCATGCCATCGTCTTCGCCGGCTGCCGGTTGTCCATCAGCACATGGATGATGGCTACGGCCACGATAATCCAGTACAGGATGACACCTGTTAAGTATAGTCCTTGCATATCTCTTGTTGTCTGTGCCTATTTACGGTTTACTATTGTCGGCCTTTACTGCCTGTCCCTCTCAGGTGAACACCTCGTTGCCCAGCTTCTTGGCCAGTGCGTCGCGCAGCTGCTGCGTATTCTTGTGCTCTATCATCAGCTGCTTGATGCGGTCCATGTTGTTGCCGGCCTGCCTCAGTTCATCCTGTATTGCCTTCAGCCGCTGGGCAATGATGTCCTTCCTGAAATCGAGTATCAAATGAATCACGCGCTGACGCAGGTCCCCGTCTTTACTTTTTATTTCGAAGCCGCGCCCGAGCTGGTAGTTGTCGATGGCCAGCCGGCTGGCCAGCTGGCTGATTTGCACGTCGGGATGATGCACGAAATATTGTTCTGCCCTGAAGCCTTCGTCGCTGCACCGCCCCACGGCCTCAGCCAGAATCTGGTTGTAGAGCGGCGAACGGAACTGCAGGCCGTCTTGCGAGAGGTCGTAGTCAATGTATTGTGCTACCGAGAGGCTGATGGCCTGCCCGTCTTCCGTCTCCAACCCTTCAAAGATGATTGCCTCGCCGTGGCGGATAACGCTTTGTATAAGCATGCGCTCCACCTCCGACGCCTGCTCCTCTGCGGTATGCAGCCCGATGGCATACTGCCTTTCCCCGGGTGGCATATCCATCAGTTCTTCGGGCGGCATCTGCCCGCCCCCCTCATTGTGCTGGGGCGCGTTGCTGCTATTGCGGCGCCCTTCGCGTTCGCGTTCCTTCTCTTTCTCCTCCTTACCGTCACGGATGAACCGGTTCATCGTGGATATCAAGGTCTGCTCGTTCATCTGCAGGCGGATGGTACACTCGCGCAGATAAGTGTCGCGCGTGATTTGGTCGGGAATCACCGATACGCTCTTCACGATACTGCTGATGGCTTCGCTGCGCTTTATAGGGTCGGTGACGCCTTTCAGCAGCTGATCGGTCTTAAACTGGATGAAATCGGTCTGATGATGCCCGATATAATCCTTAAACTCCTGTGCCGTATGCTTGCGCGAGAAACTGTCGGGGTCGTCGCCGTCGGGCAGCAGCAACACCTTGATGTTCATGCCCTCGGCCAATAGCATGTCGGTACCGCGCATGGCAGCATGAATACCGGCCTCATCGCCGTCGTACAGCAACACGATGTTCGACGTAAAGCGGTGCAGGATGCGTATCTGGTGCATGCTGAGCGCCGTGCCCGAGTTGGCCACAACGTTCTCCAACCCACACTGGTGCATGGCGATGACATCGGTATAGCCTTCCACCATGAACACACAATCTTCCTTCACGATGGCCTTCTTGGCTTGATAGAGCCCGTAAAGTTCGCGTTCCTTATGATAGATGTCGCTGTCGGGCGAATTGACATACTTCTGCTGCACCCCTTTGGTGCGCGAGTCGAGCAACCTGCCCCCAAAGGCCACCACCCTGCCGCTTATGTTGAACCACGGGAAGATGACACGCCCCGAGTAACGGTCGACCAGATAAGGGCGGGCATCCCGTTTCGCCCCTTCATCCGCTCCGTCGCCCCGCTCGTACTGCGACTCTTTCTTATAGCAGAGGCCTGTTTTCAGCAGGAACTCCTCTTTGTACCCTTTTGCCAATGCCGTCGACGAAAGTGCGTCGCGCTTGGGGAGCGCATAACCCAGGCAGAACTTGGTGATGATGTCGTCGCGGATACCGCGGCTGCGGAAATACTGTTTCCCGATGGCCTGCCCGTCGACATGGTTATTCAGGATGTCCATGAAATAATCTTTCGCCCATTCATTGACGATGAACATCGATTCGCGCTCGCCCTGCTCCTGCTTTTCCTCGTCGCTCAGTTCGCGCTCCTGTATCTCTATGCTGTACTTGGAGGCCAGCCAGCGCAGTGCTTCCGGATAGGTTATCTGCTCGTGGTCCATCAGGAAACTCACGGGTGTCCCGCCCTTGCCGCAAGCAAAGCAATGGCAGATGTTCTTCGCGGGCGACACGATGAACGAGGGCGTCTTGTCGTCGTGGAACGGGCACAGCCCCTTATAGTTGACACCGGCTTTCCTCAGTGTAACAAACTCGCTCACCACATCCACGATATTGGCGGCATCGATGATTTTATCTACAGTCGCTCTATCTATCATAAATATATCATTTCAAATATCCGGCCAGCACGCTTTTGTTGGCGCGCAGCCCTTCCGCCATGCTCTGCGCATTCATGCGCGCACCGAGGAGCGAAGCATGGGTATGGTCTTGCTTGAAGTATGCACCGGCCTTCTCCTTGCACTGCGCGATTGCAGCCTTGGCCTGCTCCTTATCAGCCGGCATTTTCTTCTTGGCAAACTTCTTGTCGAGGAAATCGGCCGAGATGTTGTGCATGTCGACAAACTCCACACCGGTCTCCTCCACTACGTCGCGGTACCATCGGCCGTACGAATCATTGCGGCGTTCCACCTTCCCGCCCGGCCATTCGTTGCGGGGCGTAAGCGACACCAATATCGGGGTGGCACCTTTCTCGCGGACGTCCCGGATAAACTTCTTCAGATACCACCCGAAGGAATATACCACCTCGTAAGAACCGTCGTCGAGCTTGTACACACGACTGGTATCGGCCGAGGAGGCTATCACGCCACGCGCTTTCTTGTCGGTAATCGGGCAGATATCGTTGTGCCCGAACTGGATGGTCACAAAGTCGCCCGGCTGCAAGGCATTGTACACCTTATCCCATAATCCTTCTTTCAGGAACGTGCGCGTAGACCGACCGGCACGCGCCGCATTGACCAACGTCACCTTGTTCTCATCAAAAACGGAAGCAGCCTGCGAGGCCCAGCCCCACATGCCGTCTTCAGCCTTATCGGCATTCTTTACGGTAGAATCGCCGGTGAAGAAAACCACGGGCTTACCAGCCTCGCGCTTGAACTGCACCACCGGCAGGCCTACGTTCACCATCATCGCCTTGAGCGGCTGCAGCTGCGGGTCACTGCTCTCCATGATACCCTCGGCAGCGCTCCGGGCATTCATCTCCGCCCCCCATTTAGAGGTGTGAATCTGGTCGCCATAGAAGTGATAATGCGCCTTCCACTTGCCATACCGGTCGAGCTTACGCCCCGAAATCTCATTCAGGTCTACGTAAGGCACTCCCTGTTCTTGCGCTATTTCCTCCAACCACTTACCCTGTGGCTTACGCACTATCTTACCCTGTTCGTCGTAAGCCTCACGGGGGGTAAGCGACATCAGCACCGGATGTGCCCCCTTGGCACGGCAGTCGGCAATATACTTACGCAAATAGCCGCCATAAGTGTAAACGGTTTCCTGCACGCCGGTTTCCTTTATGGTAACGGTAAGCGAGTCGGTACCGGTCCCCGGTATCACGGCACGCGCACGCCCGCTGTCGTAAGGCCCGTTGTCGTTGTGCCCGATAGAGATAATCACCCAGTCGCCGGCCTTCAGAGCCTCGCGCACCGCCGGCCACAGCTTATTATAATACGTACGCGTGGACATTCCGCCCAAGGCCTGATTCTCCACCGAAACCATCCTGCCGTTGAAATACTCACTGGCATAATACCCCCAGCCCCATTGCCCGTTTGCCCCATCGCCCTTTGTCCCGTTGCGCATGGTGGAATTGCCTATCAGGAAGAGCACCGGGTTGTTGTTCACGCGGGTAGTCCCCGGTGCGGGGCGCGACATGAGCGCCTTGGCGATAGAGTCGGGCGTATTGTCCACCACCCTGCTGGCGTCCTCCACGGGGTCGGGCAGGTTGTCGAACCCCTGTGCTACGGCCACCGCCGCCGATGCCGTAAGAATTGCAATAGTAGTAAGTAGTCTTTTCATTGTTTAATAAGGATTATTTGTTTGTACTCCGACGTGCAAAGTTACTATTTTTTATTCAATCCGCCTCATTTTTCAGTTACTGTTTTCTTCGATTCAGCAATTATCCAAATAAAAATCGTAACTTTGCAGCCTAAACAACTAAAGTATGAAAGTAACAGTCATCATCGTATTACTGGCCCTGCTGCCACTGATTATCACGGCCTGCGCCAGGCAGAAGGAAAACAAGCAACAGTTCGGGAACGCCGATACCGAAGAGTTTGCCCGGCTCATTGCCGACACTTCGGACGTACAACTGCTCGACGTGCGTACCGCCGAAGAATATGCCGGAGGCCATATCGCCGGCGCCATGCTCATCGACGTGCAAACCGGCCCGTTTCTGTCAACCGCCCGCGAACGCCTGACGAAAGGGAAAACCGTAGCGGTTTACTGCCGCAGCGGGCGCCGCAGCGTAACGGCTGCCAGGATGCTCACTGCCGAGGGATATACGGTCATTAACCTCAAAAGCGGCATCCTCGGATGGACTGGGGCAGGGCTTCCCACGGTAAAATGACTTCATCATCTACGCCGGTCCGGGATAAGAAACCCGTGCTAATCGGCGGCATGAGGGAAAGCGGCCCGGATGATTTT
>DBRC01000022.1:0-8009 GCA_002305505.1 Prevotella sp. UBA1378
CGTGTCTGTCCGCAGATTATTCCGCCCGATATGAATGTATGTGTCCATTGCATTTGCATTATTTCCTTGTTTTCGGACAGACACGGGGTCTGTCCCTACGTTGTTGTTCATCATTTGTTATTCATTCGGATTGCCCCCGCGGTAGGGACAGACCCCGTGTCTGTCCGCAGATTATTCCGTCAGGTATGAATGTATGTGTCCATTGCATTTGAATTGTTTCCTTGTTTTCGGACAGACACGGGGTCTGTCCCTACGTTTGCGTTTCCGATTTTTTGTTGTTTGTTTCCGTGGACAAAGGACAATCTGGATTATGATGATCATTGCCCCAGCGCATGGGATTTTCATAAATATAATTACGAATATAATCTAAATCACGCTGGTTGCGTATGATATGGTCATAGAAACGCCCTTGCCACAAACGCTGGTGGAATGGTTGCCAGCCTCGTTGCCTTACACCGCGTATATAAAGGTTTGTGGTGTAGCTCTTCCACCAACGAAGAATCTCGGAAAGATTACTCTCGCCATCTCCACGCAGACCTATTATACAATGAAAATGGTTGGGCATGAAGATGTGTTCCACACATTCAACATCGGCGAAGATATTAGGCAGTTCATAGTAACTTTTCTCCAACTCCTTGGCAGCTTCGTTCATAATCATCTGTCCGTCATGAACGTGTCCGAGCAGACACAGCCGTTTATTCACAACGATTGTTATGAAATAGTAGCCACGCGTGGAATAGTCGTAATCCGTCAGGCGCATTGCCTTGCGTTGCGGCAGTTGTTGTTTGTCTGTTTTTTCGTTCATTTTAATTTTGTTTGCGGAAGCGGACAGACACGGGGTCTGTCCGATGTTCTTTTAGCACTGCCACAAAGGGCTTTCGGGAATCATGTCCGCTGTATGGCGTCGGACTCTTTCACAAAGGCTTTCAGCTCTATGCTTGTGCCGTCGATCATGGTCAAGTTCAACACAACTGAATAGCCTTTGCCTTGGCTGTGAGAAACGAGAATGCTGCCCGACTTCAAGAGCGACGTGTCGGTGATTTGCTTGTCTCCGTACCTGATTTCCACTTGGTCTCCAAAGGTCATGTAGCTGAGTTCTAATCCCGCCCGATTGGCATGTATCCAAAAGTGCATAGAGGTATTCTGCGGGAGCGAGGGATTCTTCAGGTCAACGGCCTTTCCCAGCAACTCTTTGTCAAAGGAAATGCCTCCGGAAATTCGGTTGGTGCCTAATTCATCGTATCCTTCATCGGTTGTGAATCCGAAAACAAATTCAGATGGGTCATTGGCATTACCATAGTAATGGAGTGTTGGTTTAATGTCGCGTACTTTTGCGTTCACGGAAATTTGGTTCTCGCCAAGTTTTGACTCTTGCGGGTCATCATCTTTAGAGCATGATGTCAGTGCCACGCCCATAACCATTACCACTGCTGCGAGTGCAAGCACCTTGCCTGCAATATTCGCAAAAAATTCTTGTTTTTTCATTTTCGTTTATTTTTAAGTTAATTAATATGTTTTCTTTTTCGCAAAGGTTGCCCCTGCGCCTCATAATCACACGACGGAATGCTGCACGCGTGCAACGGTGGGAAAACAATCGTCCCGCACTTCTAACGATTAGAAATGCGGGACGGAAAAGTTTCTGCGCTCAAAACAAGTCGGCGTGAGAGCCGGTTCGCAACAGTGTTAGGATATGAAGTTCGCCTTCGTCCTCCTTGTCGTAGATAAGCAGCCAGTCGGGATGAATGTGGCATTCTCTGAATCCTGCAAATTCACCGCTGAGTGCATGGTCACGCTTTTCGGGTGCGTTTCAAATCGCATTTGTACTGCCCTGTGAATTGAATTTCCCGCATCATCTTACCTTTTTCAGATACTCATCAAAATCCTTGCATCGTGTCAGTTTGCCTTGGCGAAGTTCCTCAATGGCTCTGCGAGTGGCATTAATGGCGATGAATGTTTTTCCCGTTTTCCGTCGTGTGTCAATAAGTCAAAGAGCGATTTTCGGATAGACAGGCGATACTAAGGTATCTGTTTGTTAAAACATCGTGCCTTGCAGCCGTCTATTCAAAGATCAGCGTGGGGCTGAAGACAAAGGAGCCGTCCTTGACAAATACATTAACGTGAGTTCGACGAATTTAGAATAAAGAGTGCTGTGTGTCAAATGTCCTTTGTACATTGATAGTTTGTAATTCTTTGTATTTCAACACTATAAAGTTATGGTAAATTTCGCTGATCACCAAATTTATAGGCACTTATAATTCATCGAATTCACGTTAAGTAGAACGATCCCGCGCTGCCCCACATAATTATATAGTGCCGGGCAGCGCGGAAAGGTGAGGGCTTATCCCCAGTAGTCTATATCCTCCTCGTCGATCACTACGCTGAGCGACACAGTGCGCCCGTCTGTCAGTTGGCCATAGAGGGTCAGCAGGAATTTCTTTGCCGACCGGCTGTCGTGCGAGAGCGACAAGGCTCCCGCCCTGAACGGGGAAACTCCTTCCGAATGATTATTCTGCCCGAAGGAAGACCATACTTTGTTGTCATACACGTTGAGGCTGAATATTGGTTCCTCGTTGTCGGTCATGAAACCGAAAGAGAACTGATGCTCGCCTACCGAAGGGAGGGGATTGCCCAGATCGATGGTCTTGCCGACAAGACCGATGCCGAGGTCGAACTTTGCCACCATCCGCTTGTTGCTGTTAAATACCGATACATAGTAGGCTCCCGGCATGTCGGGTTTCGACGGGCGTATGGCTAGGTCGGGCGCGATGTCCTGCACCGTCTGTCCGATAGCCATTTGGTTCTTCCCAACCGGCTTTGCTCCGAAATAGCTGTCCGTTGCGGGGTCGTCGTCGCCACCGCAACCACTGAATACCAACGCCATGAGGGCGATGAAATAAAATACTTTCTTGTTCATAGTCTCTTGATTTTAATTTTAATCTGTTGTATTAATGTTATGTTTGTGCAAATGTAAAAAATAATCTGTTAATTCATGTTTCATATTCACATTTTCTTTATAGATATCCCCTAAAACGCTGCTTTTATGCTGGAAACGGAGATGAAGGGGGTAGCATGATGTACGATTTTACCGAATTATGTACGATTATCGCATGTCTTAATATATGAATAGCCTTATATTTGTACCAAAAAATAACCTAAAGCAAAATAGAGATGAGATTTTTTACACTTAGCATTCTGGCCTTGGCCATTGCGGGTCTCGGCGTACAGGCACAAACAGCTGTGGAGAACAACCGTGCGTTGTGGGCATCGGTCAATGGTACGAAAAACGCGTCGCTAGGCGACTATCAGCAGCACACGGGGAAGATACTCGTATCGTGGCGCATGCTGCAAGGAGAAGACGGGGACACGGCGTTCGACCTTTACCGCCTGTCGGGGGGGAAGGAAACCAAGGTGGCCAGCCGGATAATGCAGTCGACGAATTACCAGGACGCGCTTGCCAACCGCACGGTGGACAACACATACCGGCTGACTTACCACGGAAGCGACGAAACGCTGGCAACGTACACCATAAGGAAAGAGCAGGCCGGCAGCGGACTGCCATATATAAGCATCCCGCTGAAAGGTACGGAAGATGTTTGCGGCATTGACACCATATTCTATCAGGCCAACGACTGTAGCGTGGGCGACCTCGACGGCGACGGTGTATACGAGGTTGTGGTGAAACGGCTGTTGACGGTGAAAAACGCGGCCGGCACCGTGTTGAGCGACGGCACCGGAGCCGGCACCTCGCATAAAGACGCGCGCCACACTGTTGTTTGGGATGCATACAAGCTCGACGGCACCTTCATGTGGCGCGTAAAGTCGGGCCCTAACGTGCCCTTGGGCAACAGTTCGGCTTTCGCCATTGCCGACTACGACGGCGACGGGCGTGCGGAGATGTGTATCAGGACGGCCGAGGGAACCGTGTTCGGCGACGGGACGGAAATAGGCGACACAGACGGCGACGGCAAGACCGACTACCGCACATGGACGGGCGGATGGGTGGACCATTACAACAGTGCGGGCCCCGAGTTCATCTCCATCATCGACGGACAGACCGGCCGCGAACTGGCACGCGGCAACTTCATCGCCCGCGGCAAGAGCGAAGACTGGGGCGACGGCTACTTCAAACGGGCCAACAGCTTCCGTATCGCCGTGGCTTGTTTCGACGGGGCGTTGCCCTCCGTGCTTGTAGGGCGGGGAGTATATGCCCGTTCGGTACTTGAAGCATGGGACTATCGCGACGGGCGGCTCACCCGCCGCTGGCACTTCGACTCCGACGACCATCCCAAAACCTATGCCGGGCAGGGCTACCACTCCCTGAGCGTGGGCGATGTCGACAGCGATGGCTACGACGAGGTGGTTTACGGTTCAATGACTGTCGACCACGACGGCAGCCCTTACAGCACTACCGGACTGGGGCATGGCGACGCGTTGCACTTGGGTAAGTTCGACCCCGTACGCGAAGGCTTGCAGATATTCGCCTGCTATGAAAGCGGGAAAACCGTATGTGCCCTGCGCGACGCAAAGACCGATGCCATCCTTTGGCAAAGGGTGGGCGATACGGATAACGACACCGGGCGTTGCCTCATTGCCGACATCGACCCCGCGTCGCCGGGATGCGAACTGTGGTGGGCGGGCAGCAACGCCCATTCAATCGACGGTAATGATCTCGGCTACAAACCGGCATCGTGCAATATGGCCATCTGGTTCGACGGCACGCTCAGCCGCCAGCTCATCAACGGGAACATCATCCATAGCCAGGCCAACGGGCGCACATTCACCATGTACCGCTACGATGAGTCGTTCAACAACGGTACAAAGTCGAATCCCGGATGGTACGGCGACATTCTCGGCGACTGGCGCGAGGAAGTGATTGTGCCTGATGGTACCAAGCTGAAAGACCTGAAGATATTCTCCACATGGTATCCTACGGAGCATAAGTTCCCGTGGCTCATGACCGACCATATATATGCGATGAGCGCCTTAAACCAGAATATAGGCTACAACCAGCCGACACATACCGGCTATTATCTCGGCAGCGACTTGAAAAGCGACGGAGAGGCTTGGGCCGCAACGGGCATCGCTGCTCACGGGCAGGCTGCCGCCGTTCCGCCTGCCTGCTATAACCTGAATGGGCAGCGCCTCGCAGCGCCCCCGGCCAAGGGCATCTATATAAAGGGCGGCAAGAAATACGTGTCGCCGCGCTAATCCGTATTTTATTACTTTTTAATGATTATAACAGGGCGTTTCCGTTAAAGATACAAAAATAAGTAGTATCTTTGCAGTCAGATAACTAACAATATTATAATCTGTTATACAATGACTTGCAGACTACTCAAATCCATCGCTTTCGCCACCTTGTTGGCTATGGCTCCGGCAACGGCTCCGGCGGCCGCGCACAGCGGCGACTTCACCGTGGGCAAACAAACATTCCTGTTGAACGGCAAGCCTTTCGTGGTGAAGGCGGCCGAGGTGCATTATCCACGTATACCGCGCCCTTATTGGGAGCACCGCATCAAGATGTGCAAGGCCTTGGGCATGAACACGCTGTGCCTCTACGTGTTCTGGAATATCCACGAGCAGCGCGAAGGCGTGTTCGACTTCACCGGCAACAACGACGTGGCTGCCTTCTGCCGGCTTGCCCAGCAGCACGGCCTGTATGTCATCGTGCGCCCAGGCCCGTATGTCTGCGCCGAATGGGAGATGGGCGGGCTACCTTGGTGGCTGCTGAAGAAGAAAGACATCCGCTTGCGCGAGCGCGACCCGTATTTCATGGAACGCGTGCGGATATTCGAACAGAAGGTGGGCGAGCAGCTCGCACCGCTCACCATCCAGAACGGAGGCCCCATCATCATGGTGCAGGTGGAGAACGAGTACGGCTCGTACGGCGAGGACAAGGCCTATGTGGGCGAAATCCGGGATATGCTGAGGGAGGTGTGGTACAAGGACGGCACGGGGCCGGCATTGTTCCAGTGCGACTGGTCGTCGAACTTCGAGAAGAACGGGCTCGACGACCTCGTGTGGACCATGAACTTCGGTACGGGCGCTAACATCGACCAGCAGTTCCGCCGCCTTGGTGAGCTGCGCCCCGATGCGCCTAAGATGTGCTCCGAGTTCTGGAGCGGATGGTTCGACAAGTGGGGGGCACGCCACGAGACCCGGCCCGCCAAGGACATGGTGGAGGGTATCGGCGAGATGCTCTCCAAGGGCATCAGCTTCTCGCTCTACATGACCCACGGCGGAACCTCGTTCGGCCACTGGGCCGGCGCCAACTCGCCGGGCTTCGCGCCCGATGTGACGTCCTACGACTACGACGCACCCATCAACGAGTACGGGCAGGCCACGCCCAAATACTACGAGCTGCGCCGCATGATGGAGAAATACAACGGCGGCCGCAAGCTGCCCGCCGTGCCCAAGGCGCCGATGCCGCTGGTGAGCTTTCCCAAGATAAATCTCCAATCATCCACCGCCCTCTCGCTTTTCATCAGCCGACAGGTGAACAGCAACGATGTGCTCAGCTTCGAGGAGATGGACATGGGATGGGGCTCCGCCTTCTACTCCACTTTCCTCCCCGAGGTTTCCTCACCCAGTGTGCTCACCCTGAACGAGGGGCACGACTTCTCACAGGTGTTCATCAATGGTATGTATGTGGGTAAGATAGACCGGGTGAAGAACGAGAAAACACTCCTGCTGCCT
Source organism: Prevotella sp. UBA1378 (assembly GCA_002305505.1). GTDB lineage: Bacteria > Bacteroidota > Bacteroidia > Bacteroidales > Bacteroidaceae > Prevotella. Next base: position 6,697 of record DBRC01000022.1, read on the forward strand.
CCCGTAAAGGCCGGCGATCAGCTCACCATCCTCGTGGAGGCGATGGGACGTATCAACTTCGGGCGTGCCATCAAAGACTTCAAGGGCATCACCCACAATGTTACCCTCAGCACTACGGCAGGCAAACACGAGGTGACCTATGAGCTGAAAGACTGGACCATCAGTCTGGTGCCCGATGACTACCCGCATCTCCACAACGCCCTCACTACCCGCGGAGAAGTTCTCTCTCGCTCTGCCCTCAACCTCACCAACGGGAAGAAGCGCCCCGGCGTGTTCTCTGGAACCTTCACCCTGCAGCGCGTAGGCGACACCTTCATCAACATGGAGAACTTCGGTAAGGGGCAGGTATATGTCAACGGCCACCCCCTCGGCCGCTTTTGGAGCATTGGGCCGCAGCAGACACTCTATGCCCCGGGGTGCTGGCTGAAGAAGGGCAAGAACGAGATTATGGTGCTCGATGTCGTCGGCACCGACAACCCCACACTCTGGGGACAGGACCATCCTGAGCTCGATAAGTTGCAGCTGGAGAAGACCAACAAGCACAACAATCCCGGTGATCGCCCCGACCTCAACTCGAAGCAGCCCGTGGCACAGGGGACGTTCGCAGCCGGAAACGGGTGGCAGACGGTGCAGTTCGCCACCCCGGCCAAGGGACGCTTCGTGGCCATCGAGTGCTCTTCGGCGCAGGGCGGCGGCGATGTGGCTGCCATTGCCGAAATCTACCTGCAGGGTGCGGACGGCAAGCGCATGAGCCGCGAGCAGTGGACCACCAAGTATGCTGACAGTGAGGATGACAGGGGCAACCACACGGGCGATAAGGTGTACGACTTGCAGGAGTCTACCTATTGGCAGACCGTGAAAGGCGCCGGCTTCCCCCATCTCTTGGTTATCGACCTCGGTTCGGTGCAGACCGTCGCTGCTTTCGAGTACTTGCCGCGTGCCGAGCAGGGGGCTCCGGGGAGCATCAAGGATTACAGAATATACATGTATTGATATTGATTGCTGATCATTGATTGGCGGCTTTTCCGGGATGATGGTCATTATTCAGCCACCCTATGGGAGCTATGGATAACCGTCCCCTTTATTCTCCTGCCACTTCTCCGCCGGAAAGAAATATAGCAATAAATGGCTCACTTGCATAACCTTGTGTTTGGAAAGCCTGGCAAAGTGGTAACGGATTGAAATCGTACAAGCACCTTGTAGCAAGAGTACAAGATGCCTGTACGATTTGGATTAAATACGCCAGTTCGGGATAAGGAACCCGCGCTAATCCGGCGGCATATAAGGAAAGCGGCCCGGATGATTTTTGGCCA
>DBRC01000022.1:8087-60771 GCA_002305505.1 Prevotella sp. UBA1378
CCTTATCCCGAACTCAGGTATTAAATGCAAGTTCAACCGTAAAAAGAATGCTTTATACAGGAAATAAGCTGAATATGCACTTGCTTGTTGAATCCGCGCCCTTTCTTTTTACTGTAAAGACAGAAATTGTTTATCCCGGACTCGGGTTACCACTTTGCCCGGCTTTCCAAACACAAGGTTATGCAGGTGCGCCCAATAAATCTTTCCGGGGTTATCCCCGCCGCCTTGTGCTGGCTATGCCGCTGCGGAACAGAGAGCGCATCGCAGGTCGGAACAGCATGAGGTTCTTATCCCGGCTGGGGTAATATTTCTTCCGGTGCTTTATCGCGCTTGACGCGCGGACGGGCGCAGGGGGATGAACGTTGCTGCAAATGAAGCTCAGGCAACGGTCGGCGCCATGCCAGCTATTGGTATTCGTATAGGCGGATGTGAAGTATCTGCCAGTCGCCCACGGCGATGCGGGCGTGGCGGCCCTGATGGCTTTGGTCGCCGTTGAGGCGGCGCAGGTAACGTATGGAACCGTCGGCTGCGATGCTTACCTCGTCTACGGAGCCGATGCCTATGCGCTTGCCCGCGAAGGGCTGCGCGCCTGGCTGTGGCTGTTGCGCAGCGGCGTTGCCGGTCTGTGCAAACCCGTCTTCGCCCAGTGCTTTCCTTTCCCCGTAGCTCCGCTCGGTTGCCGCTGCAAAGCTGACAACTACGCCCGTACCGGCCAGCAGGTACTCCATGTCGGCCAGCTTAATGACGGCGGCCCCTCCCTCCGGCCATACCGTCCCGTCGGTGGCGCGCGGGTCCCACGGCAGTGTGTAGTAGTGGCGGCAGGTCATCGTCAGGTTGCCGTCGGAGATGATGCGCTCCTTGTCTTGCTGGTCGAAGAGCAGGCCCCACGCCTCCGGTTGCTTGTCCCCTCCGGCCGGTTGCAGATAGGGGCGCAGCTGGCTGAGCAGGGCATAGGCCTTAGTGATGGGCCCGGTGTCGGCGGCAGGCGCTTGGTCGATGGCAAAGGGCGAGAAGCCCAGTGCACGGTGCTCGCCGAAGACGTACATGGCACGTGCGCCGCTGTTGGTGCAGCAGCGGCTCTCGGGGATGAAGAGCGGGTTATTCCACAGGGCATACTGTGCAGCCCATCCCTTGAATCCCGTGTCGTATATGTCAGGCGCCAGCAGGTCGATATCGGGTGCGGCGCAGTGCCAGATGTCGATGAGGTGAGCCAGCGGCCCTGCCGACGGGTATTCTCCCGGTCTGCGCCCCCGGCTGTTCATTGCGGCGTTCACGAAGAGCGGCATGCCGGGCAGTATGCTGCGTGCGCTCTTTGCCAGCCGTTGCACGTAGCGCGCATAATAGTAGGCCATGAATATCTCGTCGGTATGAAGGTCGTTGCCGAACACCTCGGCCCATGCCTTCCCCTTCCCGGTGAAACGCGCCTGCAGCCACGGGTGCAGTTTGTTTTTCTTCAGATAGTCGGCCAGTACCTGCGGCACCCCCCTGTTGTATGCCTCGTCGGCCAGTGGGGAGTGGTCGCGTGCGTCCTCCAGCATACCTATTTCGTTTTCTATCTGCACCATGACAACGGTGCCGCCGGCATCGGTGGCCTTGATGCGTTCCATCAGTGCCGCGAAGGCACGGTTGTCGGCTTCCAGCACATTCCTGCTGAAGGCACTGGCTATCTCCAGCGGCTTGCCGCTGCGCGTGCGTGCTCTCGGATATTTCCCGGTGTCTTTCTTAAACCACACCGGGGTATAGCACGACATGGAGTTTTTCCATGCACCGAACCACAGGAGCACGATTTTCAACTGGTTCTCGCGCGCCTTGGCCACGGTACGGTCGATGAGGGTGAAGTCGAACCGCCCCTCCTCGGGCTCTAACAATTCCCAATAGGCCGGCACCAGCACGGTGTTCAGCCCCAGTTGCTTCATCCGCGGCATCACCTCGTCGATGTCGGCGGTGCAGGTGGCAGCCGAATTGCTCAGTTCGCCGCCGAGGATAAACAACTTGCCTGTGTCGGTTGCCCCTGCCGGGATGGCGCTCAGGCATACAAGAAAGAGGATAAGGATTTTTTTCATATCTCACTGCTGATTGAATGTTCCGAAATATCCCAGACACACATAGCGCCACTCGCGGGCATCGTCGACCTGCTGTTGCAGCCGCGCGTCGACCTCCCGCCAGCGGCGTTCGTCGACGTAAGGCCTCATGTTGCTACGCCAGATGCGCTGATAGGCCATGGCACTTTCCACCCCGTTGTTGTATTTGTGCTGCAGCTCCTCCCATAGCGTGCGGCCGCTTTTCATGCGGTGGCTCCATGGCAGGCGGTGAAACCACAGCAGGTACTCCTCGGGGCACGAGGCTGCGCTGCCGTATAGCGAGCGGTAAGGCTCCGGGTATTGGCCAGCGGCGTTGCTGCCCGACGGTGAGCGGTCGAAGCCGATGCTGTCTTTGTTGGCCCTGTGGTAGTATACGGGGCACCACTCCAGCGGATATTCGGCCTTGTAGCCGTCGGGTTCGGGGCCGTAGTGGTGATCGAACTTGAATATATGGTGCAGCCCCAGCGGCATCATGTAATCCACGCAGGCCTCGCGGCTGCTTTCCATCACTGCTGCCATTGTGCTTACAAAGGTGCTGTCGCGGCTGAACGTCTGCTCGAGCCACTCGCATGCTATCTGCCTCGACGGCAGGGCCGGGTTCCACGCCAGCCGGCCGAAGGCGTACCAGTTGGCCTGCGAGAAATGATGGCCGCACCAGTTGCGGTCGTTGCCGATGTTGGCTACACCGGCGATGCCCCTCAGCTTTCCGGGGGCGACAAACGAGAAGAACTCCTTCCACATCGGGGCGAGGTAAACGAGGTGGTTGCTCTGCCCCAAGTATTCCTGCGTTATCTGCAGCTCGGCCATCTGCGGGGTCAGCTTCATTTGGTCGAAGATGGGCGCATAGGGTTCGCGCGGCTGGAAGTCGAGCGGCCCGTTCTTCGACTGCAGGATAACATTGGCATCGAACAGTCCGTCGCACGGCTTAAACTCGGATACAGCCTGTTTCACGCGGTCTTCGTCCTTGTGGTTGGCCCCGTAGACGAACGAGCGCCATATAATGATGCCGCCATAGGGGCGCACGGCCTTTGCCAGCATGTTGGCCCCTTCGGCGTGCGAGCGGCGGTAGTCGCCCGGTCCCGGCTGCCCTTCGCTGTTGGCCTTTACGAGGAAGCCGCCGAAATCGGGTATGAGCCTGTATATTTCCCTTGCTTTATGTTTCCACCAGTTGCTTACCCGCTCGTCCTGCGGGTCGGCCGTGGCGGTATGGCCGAGCACCATGGGTGCCGCGAAGTTGACCGACAGGTATACGCGTATGCCGTAAGGCCGCAGTATGTCGGCGATAGCCTTCACCTCGTCCAGGTAGATAGCCGTAAGGATGCGCGGTGATGCGTTGACGTTGTTCAGCACGCTCCCGTTGATACCTATCGACGCATTGGCGCGTGCATACTCGGTAATAAGCCGTTTGTCGAGGTTGAACCATTCGAAGATGCTCTGCCCGGCATAGCCGCGTTCTATGGAGCCGTCGAGGTTGTCCCAGTGGTTCAGCAGGCGCAGGCCGAAGGCAGGGTAATTGTCTTTCCCGTCGAACGTGCCGCCCGTTGCCGCCGCCCGCAGAGCGTGGTAGGCAGCATAGAGCAGTCCGGCAGGCCTCCGGGCCGTAATGACGATGCTGTCGGCCGTCCCGGCTATCCTGAAACCATCTCCCGGAGGCATCTTCTTGTCTATCCTCAGCGTTGCCCGTCGGCCGGGGAAGTAGGTCTGCAGCTCATGTACGGCGATGGAGACGGCGGCATTGTCCGCACCTTTTGGGGGGGGCGAAACCTGAGCCTTGCCTATGCTGTCGTACCGGAGCCACAGCCGGTGCCCGTCTTCCGCCCCGGAATGCAGGGCGGGAGCGAGGCAAAAGAGTAAGATGATTGTTTTCTTCATTGTTATCTTGCTGATGCGCAGTATACCTGTAAGTATTTCCGCACCGATTTGCGTGCTATCCCCAGCCGGTGTTCCACCGAGCGGTAGCCCACGCCGGTAGCGGATGAGATCTCGGCCGCCTTCATGCCGCCGTATATATGCAAGCGGTAGGTTTCGCGGCAGTTCTCCGGCAGCCGGGCGAGGCAGTGCTCCATCCGGGCTGTGATTTCGCGTGCCGAGTAAACCGATTCTGCCGAAGCAGCGGCTGCAGCCCGCCCGCCGATGTAGTGTTCGTATTCGTTTTCTACAGCCTTGTGCCTGAACCTGTCGGCTATCAGATGGCGCAGCACGGTATGCACCAGGCAGGGCAGCGTGGCCGGCGTTATCATCCGGTCCGACGTGAGCATCCTTACGAAAGCATCGTGCACGATGTCCTCGGCCTCCATGCTGCCGATATTCCTCGCTGCTACCAACTTGACCAGCTCGCCGCGGTGGGCTTCGTAGTAGGCGGCTACCGTTTCGTTGTTATTCATTGACTACGGTCTTGATGGCACCCTCGTCGTTGTAGTACAGCCGTTGCACCTTGAGGCTGCGCAGCCACGTCGTGTCGTTTGAGGGGATACAGTCGTGGTAGAACAAGTACCAGTTGCCTTTATATTCCACGATGGAGTGGTGGGTAGTCCAGCCCACCACCGGTTCGAGGATGACGCCTTGGAAGATGAATGGGCCGTAGGGCGAGTCGCCGGTGGCATAGCATAACAGGTGGCTGTCGCCGGTGGAATAGGAGAAATAGTACTTGCCCTTGTACTTATGCATCCATGAAGCCTCGAAGAAGCGGTGCGGGTCATCGGCTTTCAGGGGCAGCCCCTGTTTGTCGAGGATGATGACCGGCTTGGGTTCTTCCGCAAACTGCAGCATGTCGTTGCTCATGCGGGCAACGCGCGAGGGCAGTGCGTCCTCGCTGCCCTGTGGGAGATACTCATTCTTCAGCGCCTTGTTGTCGCGGTAGCGTTGCAGCTGTCCGCCCCACAGTCCGCCGAAGTAGACATACACCTCGCCGTCGTCGTCTTTGAAGGCGCAGGGGTCGATGGAGTAAGAACCGCGTATAGGGTCGGGCTGCGGTACGAACGGGCCAGCCGGATGGTCGGCCACCGCCACGCCGAGGCGGAAGACGTCGCACAGGTCCTTGGCGCTGTAAATGAGGTAATACTTTCCGTTGCGCTCTACCACGTCGTTGTCCCACATCTGCCGCCCCACCCATGGCACATCCTCTACGCAGAGCACCTGCCCATGGTCGGTCACATCTCCGTTTTCCACATCGTCGAGCGAGAGCACGTGGTAGTCTTTCATCTCGAAGTGCCCGCCGTCATCGTCTTCGGTGGCTCCGCTGTCCCAGTCGTGCGAGGGGTATATGTACAATCGTCCGTTAAACACGTTGGCCGAAGGGTCGGCCATGTAATCGCTTGGAAATAGATAACGAGGTAATTTCATATTTGATGTGAATTTATTGGTAGAGCTTGATGATTTTGCCGACTACAGGCTTCGCCTTGTATTTGCGGTCGAAGAGCAGCGGGTAGTTGGTGCGGCCGGGTATGGGCCACCCGTTCAGCCACGAGGTGGCATCGCTTACGCCCCAAAGCGTGATGCGCGATATCTGTGCCCTGTGGCGGTAATAGATGTCGAAGAGCCGCAGGTATCGCTGCTCTATCTCGCGGGCTTTCTCCTTGGGCAGCCCGTCCTTATACGGATTCAGCTCTTTCTCGTATTTGAAGCGCTGTTCGATAGAGGCACCTCCGAATTGCTTCGGGCTGGGCAGCACGTTCAGGTCGAGCTCGGTCATCATCACCTTGACGCCGCAAGCTGCGAACGAGTCGATGCTTGCCTCATACTCTTTCAGGTCGGGGTAGTCCATACCGTTGTGGCTTTGCATCCCCACGGCGTCGATGCGGCATCCGGCAGCTTTCAGCTTGCGCACCAGTCTGCACACCGTGGCCCGTTTGCCCGGTTTCGCCATCGAGTAGTCGTTGTAATACAGCTCGGCATCGGGGTCGGCCTCGTGCGCTGCCTTGAAGGCAATTTCGATGAAGTCCTCGCCCAAGATGTTGTAGAGCGGCGAGCGGCGGTATTCCCCGTTGTCTTCTATGGCCTCGTTCACCACGTCCCAGCCGTGTATACGGCCTTTATAGCGGCCCACTACAGCGGCGATGTGCGTCTTGATGCGTTGTGCCAGCACCTCGCGGCTTGCGGGGTTGCCGTTGCTGTCGGTAAAGAACCACTTAGGCGCTTGCGAGTGCCACACTAAGCAATGCCCAATCGGTGTCAGCCCGTTGTCCTCTGCATAGCGTAAAAACTGGTCGGCAGCATCAAAGGCGAAGGCCCCCTCCTCGGGCTGCATCCGTTCCGACTTCATGCAGTTCTCGGCCACCACGCTGTTGAAATGCTTCCGCACAATGTCCGTTGCCTTCGGGACAAGTCCCGCCGACTCTGCCTGGTTCAGCGCCACCCCTATCAGGCAATACTTCCCTACGGCGTCCTTCAGCCCCTGCTGCGCAACAGCCGCCACTGGAACAGCCAGTAATGCTGTAATGATAAACTTTATTTTATGCATCATATCAATCCTTGTATTTCAAATCACTATTAATCCCTAATCCTTAATCCCTAATCCTTAATCCAAAACATCCTTAATCCAAAATCAATCCAAAACCCTCCTTGCAGCCAATTCAGCCTGCATGTTCTCATTGAACTTCTTTGTGATGGGATAGAAGAAGAGCGCCACGACACCGATGCCGAATAGGATGGCCGGAACGACGGACGAAACGAGGCGTATACCCTCCATGGCCGATTCGCTCTGTACCGTGACGTTGCCGGCGGCGTAGCCGAAGCCCGACAGGATAAGCCCGGCAAAGGCACCCCCTAGTCCAAGCCCGGCCTTCAAGGCGAATACTACGCCGGAGAAACAGAAGCCGGTAGCCCTGCGGTGGTTGATGTACTCCACGTGGTCGGCCACGTCGCCGATCATCGCCCACAGCAGCGGCACGGTAGGGGCATAAGCCAGGCTCTTGAGCACGCAGAGCACAAACATCAGTTCCACGTCGGCAGGCGATGGGAGGTAGAACATGGCAGTGAATAGGGCCGTAAGCGAAAGGCAGACGATGAATGTCTGCTTCTTGCCATATTTGTTGGCAAGGTATTCCGAGAGGCAGATGACCCCGATGAACTGCACGACGGCTCCCACCATATTAAACAAGGAGAACCCTATCGAATAAGCGTCGCTCTCCGTATGGGCAATCAGGTTGAAGGCTCCGAGCACGGAAGCCCATGCGCCGGTTTTCCCCTGGTCCGGGTCGGCCAGTCCCAAGGCATCGAGGAAGTCGTATAGCGACTTTTGGTCTACGTCGTATTGGAAATAGAAGTTCATGGCCGAACCCCACATTGCCAAGGTGATGAAGACGAAAAGCGTGAGCGTGAACATTGCCCGCCACGGTACGTTCGATACCGTGTCCTTAATGTCCTCCTTCAGGCTGGTCTCCTGTGTCGGCGGCGGCGAGATACGTTCGCGCGCCGAGAAGAAGGCGATGACAAGGAATACGAAGGCGATGGCTGCGAAGAGCCCCACGGTGCACAGCCAGCCGTGCTGCTGGTCGCCGCGGCCGAACTTGTTCACCAGTGGCAGCGTAAGGCCCTGCACGACGAACTGTGCGATGGTAGCCCCGATGAAACGGATGGCCGTGATGCTGGTGCGCTCCTTGATGTCGCCCGTCATCACGCCGCCCAGCGACGAGTAAGGCGTGTTGTTGAACGAGTACATCGCCATCAGCAATATATAAGATATGGTGGCGTAAAGCGCTACCGTTCCTTTGTCTTCGATGCCCGGATTGTAGAAAGCCAGCACGTAGAACACGCTGAAAGGCAGCGCTGTCCACAGCACCCACGGGCGGTACTTTCCCCACCGGGTGCTCGTGCGGTCGGAAATGATTCCCACCATCGGGTCGACGAAGGCGTCGACAATCCGTGCGATCAGCAATACGGAACCGGCGATTGCTCCATCCAGCCCGAACACGTCGGTATAGAACTTCAGCTGGAAAATCATCATCATCTGGAAAACGAGGTTGGCCGACACGTCGCCTAAGGAGTAGCCTATTTTCTCGCCCAGTGATACTTTCTGTGAGACATATTCTTTCATGAATACATGTTTTTTTGTTGTACGTCGCAAAGGTAGCCGTTAAATTCCGAATATACATTTGTTCTTGTTACAGATAGTTTTTTATTTGTTTCATTTACCAATAAAGAGACAAAAACAAACCATTCCATCGCATAATTTTTAATATTTTTGCATGGAAAAATAAAAAAAAGATGAAACAAAGCAGAATACTTTTGATGGTGCTCCTTGCGAGTGTGATTTCCGCTGATGCAGCTGTTAAGTTGCCAAGCTTGTTTCGGTCGGGCATGGTGATACAGCGCGGAAAGACAGTGCCGGTGTGGGGTAAAGCCGGAGAAGGCGAGCTCGTAGCGGTGGTATTTAATAAAAAGAGGTATGAAACACAGGCCGGTGCCGACGGCTGTTGGCGCGTCGACCTGCCGAAGATGAAGGCCGGCGGGCCGTATGTGATGGAGATTAACGATATCAGGCTCGACGACGTGTGGGTAGGCGATGTGTGGCTCTGCTCGGGGCAGTCGAACATTGATACCGACATCGAGCGTGTCTATCCGCAGTATCAGTCTGAAATCGATTCGTATGCGAACGACAAGATACGCCTGTTCCGCGTAGAAAACCAATCCGACACCCACGGGCCGAGAACTGATTTGGCTGCCCACGGATGGGAAAAGCTGTCGATGAAAAGCGCATGGCATTTCTCTGCCATAGGCTATTTCCTCGGTAAGCGCATGTTCGAGGAAACCAATGTGGCACAGGGCATCATCCAGACGAGCTGGGGCGGTACGCCGATTCAGGCATGGGTAGCGGCCGACTCGCTGCAGCGCCACTTCCCCCTGTACTACAGGCAGACGCTGCTCTATCAGAACGACGAGATGGTGGAAGCGCAGATGCGGGCCAACCGGCTGGCCAACGACCGTTGGTATGAGGTGCTCAACGCTACCGACCCCGGCATCGCCGGCGCATGGAACACGCTTTCATTAGACGATGCCGGGTGGCAGCCCGTCAGCCAGTACGGCCGGCTGGCCGAAGGGCGCAATTTCACCGGCAGCCTCTGGCTGCGCCAGCACGTACACATCGATGCCCGCCGTGCCGGCCGCCCCGCGCGCCTGCTGCTGGGCACGCTCTACGACCAAGACTATACTTATGTGAACGGCCGCGAGGTGGGGCGCACCTATTATCAATATCCGCCGCGGCGCTACCAGATACCCGGGGGCCTGCTCAAGGAGGGCGACAACGTCATCACCGTGCGCTTCGTGAACAAGCAGGGCGTGCCCCATTTCATCAAGGATAAACCCTATATGATGATTTTCGGCCAGGGCGATACGCTCCGCCTCAGTGAGCAGTGGCTCAAGTGCCCGGGAGCTGAGATGCCTGCCTGTCCCACTGGCTCCATCGCGGTGCAGAACCTGCCTTCGGTGCTCTATAATGCCATGCTCTATCCGCTCCATCCCTTTGCCCTGTCGGGCGTGGTGTGGTATCAGGGAGAGTCGAACACGGGCAATCCCGGCGAGTATGGGCAGCTGCTGAAAAAGCTGATGGCCAACTGGCGCCAGCTGTGGGAAGAGCCGCGCCTGCCTTTCGTCGTGGTGCAGCTGGCCAACTTCATGGCGCCTTCGGCCCAACCGCAGAACAGCAACTGGGCTGCCCTGCGCGAGCAGCAGCGCCTGGCGGTGAAGGCCGACCCTTATGCCGGACTGGCGTGCGCCATCGACCTTGGTGAGGCGGTAGACATCCATCCGTTGCGGAAGAAAGAGGTGGCCGCCCGCGTGGGTCTTTGTTTCGACCGGCTGGTGTATAAGAAGAAGGTAGACTGGGCACCCGAGGTGGTTTCGGCCGTGGTGCAGGGCGGCAAGGCCGTGCTTACGTTCGACAGGCCCCTGCGTGCCGCCGGTACCCTTTACGAGTTCGAACTTGCCGGGGCCGACGGCCGTTTCGTCAATGCCGGAGCCATACTGAACGGTGCGCGCGTTACGGTTGCTGCTCCGCAGATTACTGCCCCTATGCGCGTGAGGTATGCATGGAAAGACAATCCCCATCGTGCCAACTGCTACTCGCAGCAGGGCTTGCCTGTGGTGCCGTTTGAATACGTACTGGCAGATGAATAGGCGCATTTACCGCCCGGTGCCGGTGTTTTTCCATAAAAATGTTTATCTTTGCATAAGCTAAGCTGCACTCGGGCATTTAAGAACAAGTTCTTATGTCGCTCGTTTGCATTATCTTTGCATAAGCTAAGCTGCGCAAGCGGGATATCCCGGTTCTCTGCATGAGCCGGGATGCTCCGTGAGTATGCTTGCAACAATTTTATTTCGACGGATGAACGGTGATAAAACTATCGGTAAACGCATTTCTTTCATCGCCCTACTGGCGGTGCTGTTGCTGCCCGTGGCTACCAAAGCGCAGCACGGTTACGACCGGGGGATGTTCGCATTCGGACATCTCGGGACTGACGAGGGACTGGCCAGTCAGCGCATTTATTCTATTTTGGAAGGCTCTGACGGGGCGATGTGGTTCAGTTCGAAAAACGGAGTTGACCGGTATAACGGCTGGCAGGTAAAGAACTACGAGCTGAAAACGAGCCGCCAGTTTAGCGGTGCCGGCGGCAGGAATACGGTTGTATTCAAGGACGGGCAGAAGCGTATCAGGGCTTTCGATAATACAGGTAACGTGTTTATATATAATCCGTTGACCGATGGCTTTTTCGGTTCTTATAGTATCGATACTCTGCTGCAAGGCGATATAATCTTAAACGACGTATACATCGACGGCAAGGGAAACTCGTGGCTGGGGCTTAACTCGGGGCTTTACTTGCTGAAACCCGGAGGCAAGCTGCGGCAGGTTACAGGGAATGTATTCGTAAACTACCTATGCCAGCTTAACAACCAGTTGGTTGTGTCTACCACGTCGGGCGTGCTGCTCGTAGATATGGGCAAGGTAAGCGTAAGCCGACTGGTAGGGCAGCTCAACGTCCAGACCTCCTATTACGATGCCCTTACCGGCTATTTGTGGCTGGGCACGTTCCAAAACGGCGTAAAGGTGATGGACATGCGCAGTCGCCGTTTCCTTCATATTCCCGAACTGTCGGCCGTGCCGCATACGCCGGTCAGAGCTATTGAACCAATGAATCGGCATACGATGCTCTTCGGTATTGACGGAAGCGGCGTATACGTATCGGACAGGGGCGGGGGGAGTGTCAGACTGCTGTTCAGTGCCGATGACCAAACGGGCGGCGTATTGCACGGTAACGGCATTTACACCATTTGCAAGGATCGCAGCGGCAATATATGGATAGGGTCGTATTCGGGCGGTGTGGATATTGTATACCCGATGGAGCATGCGGTTGAAGTGTACCGCCACGAATACCTTAACACTCAGTCGCTGATGAACAACAGTGTAAACGACGTGTTGCAGACGGCCGACGGTGTGATATGGTTTGCTACCGACCGCGGCGTGAGCATCTACGACGTGCACCGCATGCGCTGGCATCATGCCTTGGTCGATAAGGTGGTGCTTACCCTGTGCGCAGTGCAAGGAGGCGTGCTGGCCGGCACGTACGGCGACGGCGTGCATACAGTGGGTACCGACGGTAGCAGTCGCGAGCTGTATACGGTGCAGAGCGGGCATCTGAAGACCGACTATGTATATAGTCTTTGGACCGACCCCGGGCGAACGCTGTGGATAGGATGCCTGAATGGCGACTTAGTGCAGTTGGAGAACGGTATGAAGCGGTATTATCCCATACAGCAAGTGCAATGCATCGCTGATATGCCCGACGGCCGCCTTGCCGTGGGCACTGCCGACGGTATCTATGCTGTCGACAAGGGCGAAGGCACGGTGGAACGATATTTCCTTGCTTCCGAGTTCCCCGGTAAAGACATCAATTCGTACATCCAGTCGATACTTTTCACCGGCCGCCATACGGCATGGCTGGCCACGGATGGAGGTGGAATATACATTTACGATCTGACGCGCCGCAGTCTGCGTTCGCTGAGTGTGACCGGCGGCCTGCCTTCTAACACCGTCTACGCTCTCGTAAGAGACCGTCGCGGGCGCATCTTTGCCAGCACCGACATGGGACTGGCGATGATTGTCCCCAAGCAGCAGCCCGAAGTGGTGAACATCAGTTTTGTGCGCGGGCTTGAGCGCGAGTATAAGCGCATGTCGTTCTGTAGCTTGTCCGACGGCCGTTTCGTGTTTGGCAGCAGTAGCGGTGCGGTGGTAATAAATCCGCACAAGCTCGACCGCCTGCGCTACCAGTCGCATCTTTCGCTCACCCGCCTTACGCTCGTGGGGCACGAGATGACCGACAGCCTGCGCGCATCCCTCAGCCGGATGCTGGCCAGCGGGGAAATCTGCCTGGACAACAATCAGAGTACGTTCGAAATCGACTTTGAGTGCATCAACTACAAATACCAGCACGACATCGTTTACCAATACATGTTAGAAGGTTTCGACCGCCAATGGAGCAGTACGTCGCCCGCCCAGTATGTAAGGTATACCAACCTGCCGGCCGGCGACTACCTGTTGCACGTGCGTAGCATCAGCAGGAACGACGGGCACGTGACGGACTCGAAAACGGTGAGCATCTGCGTTGCCCAGCCTTGGTGGAACACGTGGCTGGCCTGGGCCTTTTATATCTCGGCACTGCTGATGGCTGCTTATGGCGTGTGGCGCACCTATCTCAACTTTCTTGAGCGTAAGTATTTCGATGAGAAAATCAACTTCTTTATCCATACCGCGCACGACATCCGCACCCCGCTCAGCCTCGTATTGGCGCCGCTAAAGGATATTGCCGACGATACCACGCTCAGTCCGGCTGCCCGCAACTATCTTAATATAGCCCGGCGTAACGGCGATAAGCTGTTGCGCATGATTACCCGTTTGCTCGACTTCCAGAAGGCCGACCAGCTGCATGGCAGCATATATGTGCGGCAGCTCGACCTGAAAGCGCTGCTCACGATGGAGGCGGAGAAGTTTGGCGTGCTTGCCGGTCAGAAGAACATCAGTCTGTCGATAACCTCGTGCCCCGACAATCAAGCCGTATGGATGGACGAGGACATGGCCGACAAGATATTCGAGAACCTGCTTTCGAATAGCATCAAGTATACCCCCGAGGGCGGTAAGATAACTCTTGAGGCATGGGCCGACGAAAAACATGCCTATATCCGCGTGGCCGACAATGGCATCGGCATACGGCGTAAGGCGCAGAAGAACATCTTCCAAAACTTCTACCGCGCCGACAATGCTGTCAACTTGAACGAAACTGGCAGCGGACTGGGGCTGATGCTTACTCGCCGCCTCGTGAAGTTGCACCACGGCGACATATCTTTCGAAAGCGAGGAAGGGCAGGGTACAGCCTTTCTCGTCAAACTGAAACTGGGGCACAGTCATCTTACCGCAGGCCACGGGTGCCCCGAAAACCGCATAGCGGGTTCGGTGCTGAGCCTCCCGTCCAAGATTACCGGCGGCGGAGGTGCAAAGGCGGAAGCCTGCCGCGCAAAGGATACGATGCTTTTCGTTGACGATAACGACGAACTGCGCCGGTATATGGAACTCACGTTCGTACATCAGTATAACGTCGTAACCAAAGCCAGTGCCAAAGAGGCACTCGAATATCTGCAGGGCGGGCTTTGCGATATTGTCGTGTCGGATGTGATGATGCCCGGCATGAGCGGCGAGGAGTTTTGCCGTGTGCTGAAGCAGAACGAAGCAACATCGTGGTTACCCGTGATTCTGCTGACGGCAAAGTCGGGGCGCGATTTCGTAATTGAGGGGCTGGAGCAGGGAGCCGACGACTATATTACGAAGCCTTTCGACGTAGAGATACTGAAGAGCAAGGTAGGTAGCCTTTTGGAGAACCGCCGCCGCCTGAGCAAGTATTATCTTGCCCGAGCAATGGAAACAGCCCGCAGAGCGGGCGATGCGCCGGGCGCACAGGCAGGGGACGATAGCAAGGAGTCCGGGGTAGAACTGAATACCGAGAACAAGGCATTCCTCGACAAGGCAGCCCGCATCGTGCTTGAAAATATCAAGGATACCGACTTCAATATCGATCGTCTGTGTTACGAAATGGCTATGAGCCGCACCTTGTTCTACGGCCGTTTGAAAGCTCTGACATCGCAAACACCCCAAGACTTTATACGACTGATACGGCTGGAGCAGGCCGCTGCTTTATTAAAGCAGGGAAAACAGGTTATCGACGTGGCGGTGATTACCGGTTTCGTAAGTCCGAAGCATTTCAGTACCGTGTTCAAGAAGCATTTCGGCGTAGCCCCCAGCAAATACCGCGATAAGGCTTAGGCGCTTGGCGCTTCATGCTGCGTTCGGCAAGCCTCGCATTGCGGGTGGCAGTGTGGCAGTTCCGCGCATACTTACCTGTTGCCCCTCAGCCAGCCCTTCACCCTCTTGTAGCCCTCCATCCCCAGTATCGTTAATCCGCCATACTGGCAGGCCTTGGCCATTCCGAAGAGTGCGACCCATAGAACTCCTTTAGTCTCGATTGCCAAATACTGCGAAGAAATAGCCATTTGGGTGAATGAGAGGATATAAAATGGGATGCAGGAGGCCAGCACTATGACTCCTGTGCGGAAAGAAAGGCCTTGAAGCCATGCTTTGAACCGTAAAAACCATTCCTTCATACTCGTTTTCATAATGGCTGAATTGAATTTGAATATACAGATAGTCGTGTAAATGATAACGTAAAAGTATACCACTCTTACCGAGTGGTGCAAAGGTATAAAAAGTTTTTACGCCTTATTTATTATTGAATATATATATATGTTTTTTTAACGTGTGAATCTGCTTTTGTCAGAACAGAAACCTTTTCTGATTGTATTCGAACCTATGTTATCGCGTTATTGGCTAATTTTGCGGCAGAAACCAATAATTGCAACTAACTTATGAACGTAAAGTTACCTACCATTTTCTTTTTTTCAGCCTTGATGGCTGCAACCGCTTATGCACAAGAATATAAGTTGGTGTGGAGCGACGAGTTCGATGATAACACTATAGGGAAAAACTGGAATGCAGAGGTTGTTTCCGTACCGTCGAACAATGAACTGCAATATTATACCGACCGACCATCGAACGTGAAGATCGAAGGCGGCAACCTCATGCTTACCGCACGGCGCGAAAGCTACGGCAGCAGGTATTTCACCTCCGGGCGCGTCAACTCTAGTAATAAGGTGAGCTTTACCCACGGTAAAATCGAGGCACGCATCAAGATGCCCCGACTGGCCAACGGGTTGTGGCCGGCATTTTGGCTGATGGGCGAGGATATCACGACCGCAGGGTGGCCGGCTTGCGGAGAGATAGACGTGATGGAAGCCGGCCACCAGACGGGTATTAAGAACAATACTTCGGAGCGCTATTTTGCCGGCTGCATCCACTGGGGGAAGAGCATCCCCGAACACCAGATGTACAGTTCGGGCGCCGTAACGAGCACTTACGACATCACGGGCGATTACCATCTCTTTACCGCCGTGTGGGACGAGAATATGTTGAAATGCTATCTCGACGATGCCGTTGTTCCTTATTTCCAAGCATCCATAGGCAAAGGCACGGCCTCGGGCGATTATTTTCATAAGCCGTTCCATCTGCTTTTCAACCTGGCCGTGGGAGGCGACTATCCCGGCATTTACAGTCTGGCGGGCATCACAGCTCTTCCGCAGGAAGGCAGCGAGGCGAAGATGTACGTCGACTATGTGCGCGTGTATCAGAAAGAGGGCACGGCCAACGCCGTGTGGGGACAGAACGACCGTGGCGGTGAGGCCATCCCCTCAGCCCTGCGGCCGGTGCATCCGGCAGCCAACGTCGTTTCAATATTCAGCGACGCCTATGTCCCGGCCGGCAATGGCGGGTTTGATACGTGGGGAAGTCCCGGCGAGGTGTTATCGGTAGTGTATCCCTCGGCAGATGATGCCGTGCAGAAGGTGGCCAACTTTCTGTACGCGGGCTACAACTTCAATGCCGACTACAGCGTAATCGACCTCTCGGCGATGCACCGCCTGCATGCCGACATTTATACCGATAAGGCGTTCAGTATCGGCATGACCCCGGTATCCAAAGACCCCTCGGGCGATTACACGAAAAACCGCGAGTATGTGATACGTTACCCGCTGCAACCGGGCTGGAACTCGCTCGATGCGGCGTTGGCCGACTATACGGCCGGCAATCCCGGTATCGACCTCACGCAGATACATCAGATGAAATGGGACGGAGGCGACGCTGCTTCTGATATCTATATAGATAATGTATATTTCTATAAAACTGCCGGCAGTGGTATCAGTGGGGTGCAAGCCGGTCGGGCAGCAGCCCGGTGGTACACCCTGAAAGGGGAGCAGCTGTCGGCAGCACCGCAGGTTGCCGGCCTGTACATCTGCGATGGCAGGAAAGTTGTGATGAATCAATTAAAGAAATAGAATAATTATTAAGTCTAATTTGAAAATGAAAAAAAGAAATCGTAAACTTATCTGGATGCTGTGCACAGGAACCTTGTTCCTTACAGCAGGGGTACAGAAAACAATGGCGGCAAGCGACGCAGCCATTCATGCTATGCAGCAGAATCAGCGAATAAGAGGCACGGTAACCGACGGCAAAGAGCCGATAATTGGTGCGAGCATTGTTGAAAAAGGCAAAGGCACCGGGACAATCAGCGACATCAACGGCAAGTTTACGCTTGGCGTCAGGGCAGGCACTGTGTTGGAAATCAGTTTTGTGGGTTATAAGACTGTTCAAGTGAAAGCTGCCGACAATATGGAGGTGAGGCTCGAGGAAGACACGCACACCATCAGCGAAGTGGTGGTGACGGCCTTGGGCATCAAGCGCGACCGCAAGGCTCTGGGTTATGGCGTAGGCGAGATAAAGGGGGCCGAGCTGCAGAAAGCCAAGGAAACCAACGTCATCAACTCGCTGGCCGGTAAGATACCGGGACTGGTTATCAGTCAGACTGCCGGCGGAGCCTCGGGCTCGACCCGCGTGCTTCTGCGCGGAAATACCGAAATGACAGGAAACAACCAGCCGTTGTACGTAATCGACGGCGTGCCCCTCGATAATACCAACTTCGGCAGTGCCGGGACAGAAGGCGGCTTCGACCTCGGCGACGGCATCTCGAGCATCAACCCCGACGACATCGAGTCGATGTCGGTGCTGAAGGGGCCTGCCGCCGCAGCCCTATATGGTAGCCGAGCCTCGCACGGCGTCATACTCATCACCACGAAGAAAGCCGGCAAAGACCAGTTCAGCGTGGAGTATAACGGTTCGCTCACCATCGACACACAGTTGGCCAAATGGAACGATATACAGCAAACCTACGGCATGGGCAGCAACGGCACTTACAGCATCGATGCCGTGTCGAACACGAACAAGAGCTGGGGCCCGAAAGCCGACGGCACCAACATGCTTCGGTATTTCGACGGCACGGAGCGCCCTTATCTGATTATTCCTGACAATACCTCGGCTTTCTTCCGTACCGGATTTACGGCCTCTAACACCGTCGTGGTGGGGATGAACAGCGGCAAGACCGGTCTGCGCTTCACCTATACCGACATGCGCAACAAGGACATCGTACCTAAAACGCACATGAGCCGCGATATATTCAATCTGCGCGCCAATACATCGCTCGGGAGCGTCGACTTCGACTTTAGCGCCAACTACACGCGCGAAGACGTGAAGAACCGTCCGGCACTGGGCGACAGCAAGTCGAACATAGGCAAAAACCTGATGACGCTGGCCACAACCTATAATCAGGAGTGGCTGAGAGCCTATCAAGACGAAAGGGGCGAATATGCCAACTGGAACGGTATGGACCCATATAACGTAAACCCCTACTGGGATGTATACAAAAACTCGAACGTATCGAAGAAAGACCAGTTCCGCTTTACGGGTAAGGCGGTGTGGAACGTAGACAGCCACCTAAAGCTGCAAGCCACGCTCGGCGCCGACCTGAACTGGTTTACCTTCGAAGACTTTAAGGCTCCTACCACCCCCGGTTACGAGGCCGGGCGCATGCAGAACAGTGCCTTCCGCAACAGGATGTACAACTTCGAGGTGCTGGCGCTGTACAACAACAAGTGGGGCGACTTCGACTTCAATGCCACGCTCGGCGGAAACGTATACAAGGTGAACAATACCACCACCGTAACCACGGCGCAGGATATGCAGATACGCGACGTAGTGGCACTGATGAGCTTCAACGAGCTGAGCATGGAGCAGAACAGCTACCGCAAGCAGATTAACTCGCTCTTCGGCTCGGTAAACGTGGGATGGCGCCACATGCTATATCTCGATGCGACGCTGCGCGGCGACCAGTCGTCTACACTGCCTACAACGAACAACGTGTATGTCTATCCGTCGTTCTCGGCCAGCTTCGTCTTCTCCGAACTGGCCAAGCTGGGCGATGCGATGCCCTACGGAAAGCTCCGCATGTCGTGGGCACAGGTGGGCAGCGATACCGACCCCTATCAGCTCGGACTGGTATACAGCAAGTCGAAGTTTACGTATCCCGGCTATACCATCGGCTACGTGAACAACACCACCATCCCCAACAAGGACCTGAAGCCCACGAAGACCAACTCGTTCGAAGTGGGCTTGGAAATGAAATTCCTGCAAAACCGCGTCGGGCTCGACCTTACGTATTATGTGCAGTCGAGCAGAAACCAGATAATGGGCATGGCCACCTCGTGGGCCTCGGGCTATACCTACCGCCTCATCAATGCCGGCGAGATAGAGAACAAGGGTATCGAGATAGCGCTGAACACGCGCCCCGTGCAAACCAAGGATTTCTCGTGGGACCTGAACCTCAACTTCTCTAAGAACAGCAACAAGGTGAAGGAGCTTGTCGACGGCATGGATATGTTCGAACTCGAAAAGGCAACATGGCTCGACGTACAGGTGGCAGCAAAGGTGGGCGAGGACTTCGGTTCCATCGTAGGTCCCGACTTTAAGCGCAATGCCGCCGGCGACATCCTCATCAATCCGCAGACGGGGCTGCCCGAATACGACAAGAGCAACCACGTGCTCGGCAATGCCTCGTGGGACTGGACGGGCGGCCTGTCAACAACATTCACGTATAAGAACCTTGCGCTCTCGGCTATATTCGACGTGAAGGCCGGAGCCGACCTCTACTCGATGTCGGCGCGCGCAGCCTTCGAATCGGGCAAGAGCACCGAAACGCTGCCCGGGCGCGAGGAGTGGTATCTCTCTGAAGAGGCCCGGCAGGCAGCCGGCTACGCCAAAGGCTCGGCCCAATGGACCCCGACGGGCGGCTTCATCGCTCCCGGCGTAATCGACAATGGCGACGGCACCTACCGCCCGAACGATATCTACATCAATCCCGAGGACTACTGGATGAGCGTGAGTCGCAATGCACCGGCAATGTTCATCTACGACAACTCTTATGTGAAATGCCGCGAGTTGACGTTGAGCTACAATGTGCCGCAACAGTGGCTGAAGAAAGCCGTTAAAGGACTTACCCTCTCGTTCGTTGCGCGCAATCCATTTATCGTATGGAAGAACATTCCCAATATCGACCCCGACTCGAACTACAACAACACTACCGGCATGGGGCTTGAGTACGGTTCGCTGCCGTCGCGTAAGAGCTACGGATTCAATGTCAACGTGAAATTCTAAACTTCCGATTTTATTCATACATAAAGCAGACAAAACAATGAAAAAGTACCAATCATATATAACAGCGGCATTAATGGCCTGTGTCATGTCCTTCGTTGCCTGTAGCGATGAATACATGGAAAAGATGAATGCCGACCCGACGAAGGCCGCAGCCATCGACCCGAACGCGCAGCTCACCACGGCACAGTTGCAAACCTACGGCGACTTGGGGATGGTGGAAATCTACCGCAACTACTTCTATGCATTCAGCCAGCAGCTGATGGGATGTTGGAACACCACCAACTACGGAGGGCGGCATACGCTCGACAACAGTGAGATGAGCCGCATCTGGACTTCGTTCTACCCGCAGGCCATCAAGAACCTTACCGATGCCGAATACCGCACGGACGGCAATGCCGACAGAGTGAACATAAATTCGGCACTGCGCGTTTACCGGGTGTACCTGATGTCGGTTATTACCGATACGTATGGCGATGTGCCTTATTTCGAAGCAGGAAAGGGATTCCTCGAAGGGAAGTCGAACCCGCGCTATGATACGCAGGAGGAGATCTACAGCGACTTTTTCGTACAGCTTGATTCGGCCGTAAGGCGTTTCGATGCTTCGAAGGATAAAATCACGGGCGACGTGATATACAAGGGCGACATCGCAAAATGGAAGAAACTGGCCAACTCGCTCCGCCTGCGCTATGCCATGCGCATCTCTGAGGCTGCACCTGAGAAAGCCCGCACCGAGTTTGAAAAGGCACTGGCTGCCGAAGGCGGAATCATAGCCGGAGCATCCGACGACGCCCTTATCAGCTACATGGACATTGCTTTCAGCTTCGGTCAGGAGGCCTACTCCGACTACCGCGGAAACGCCATGTCGCAGCTGCTCTTTGGCAACGACCCGTCAAACAACCCCAGCTACCTGTGCTCTACGCTCTTTAACCGCCTGAAGGACACGGGCGACCCGCGTACGTTCATGATAGCACGCTGCTATTACGACGGACTGATGAGCGCTACAAGTCCGGATAACCGCATCGACCTGACGCAGGAAATCATCGCAAAGAACGTAGCCTTCCAGCCGCGCGACCCCGGCGCTTATTCGTGGGAGCCGTGGCCGTCGGGCTACGACAGCGACATACTGCGCCAACTGGCGCTGACCAATCCCTCGGTAAATCCCTCTGTAGCCCGCGAGGTAGAGCCTAAGCTGGCCAATAATTTTCTTCAGGGCGACAACCCCGGCGTGGTGATGACGTCGGCCGAGGTAAAGTTTCTCTTGGCCGAAGCTAAGCTGAAAGGATGGGATACGGGCACGGCATCGGTCGACGAGCTGTACAGGCAGGGCGTGCGCGCGGCCATTGACTTCCTTACCGACAATTACGGATGCGACAGGGTTTCCGATGCGGCGTTCGATACCTACATGGCTAACAACGGCATAGGGTATACCAACGAACAAAAGAAAATGGCCATCAATACCCATGCATGGATTCTGCACCTGACCAACCCTGCCGAGTGCTGGGCCAATGTGCGGCGATCGGACTGCCCGCGGTTGAAGTCGCCCGGCGAATATGGCTTCGGACAGTTTCTTACAGGGGGCAACGATATTCCCGTAAGGCTCTGCTACCCCGTGCTGGAGTCGTCGTACAACAAAGCCGGATACGACGAGGCGCTGAGCCGCATGGGCAACCAGAACGACTGGCATACGCCGGTATGGTGGGATAAGTAATTAAAAACAGTATAATGATAATCATAAAAACAGCAAATCTCATGAAAAAGATATCTATTTTGTTGTTGGCCGTATTGTCTCTCGGCATCTCGTTTACGTCGTGTGCCGACGACGCTCCTTTCTCCACGGCCGCTGCCGACGATAATCCGCGCATTCTCGACCCGGTATTCCCCGACCGTGTAAATGGCGAGCTACCTGTTATAGCCAACATCAGCCGCGATGCAAACTTGGGGATGAATCTTACCGTTACGCCTGCCGACTATACCACGGTGGTGTGGTTCTTAGACGGCCAAGAGGCTGCTACGGGCACCCGGCTCGACCTCGCCCTGAAGGCCGGAACGTATCATCTTAAGGTGGTAGCCTCTACCGGCGCGGGCAAGTCTACTTACCGCGAGGGCATCGTACAGGTGAATCCGCTTGCAGGCGACCCATGGGCCGCTACCGTAGCCTCGGAGCGCATCATTGCTCCGGGCACAACGGCCCGCCTTTATGGCGACAATCTGCAAAATGTTACCGGTATG
Source organism: Prevotella sp. UBA1378 (assembly GCA_002305505.1). Taxonomy (GTDB): domain Bacteria; phylum Bacteroidota; class Bacteroidia; order Bacteroidales; family Bacteroidaceae; genus Prevotella. Next base: position 30,030 of record DBRC01000022.1, read on the forward strand.
CTTATCGGCAGCCACGCTGTTGCCGGCATTGCCTATGTGCCCGAGAGCGGCTGCATAGAGTATGCCGTGCCGGCCGACATCGATGAAGGCGACTACCGCGTGGTGCTTACCGATGCCGAGGGCAACGAGTACGGGGCCAATACCGTGAAGATAAGTAAGGCGGCACTCGTAGTTACAGGTGCCAACCGTGCCAATGCCAATGCCGAGTGGACGCTTACGGGCATTAATCTGGAAAACGTGGCCTCGCTGACTATAGGCGGCCAAACCGTTACGTCTTTCGTACAGCAGACGGCAATATCGCTTACCCTCGTATGCCCCGCATTGGCCGACGGCGACTACCAGCTGACAGGACGAACGAAGAGCGGCGAACCCGTAAGATTCTATGCTGCCGCAGGCATCACAGATGCATGTACCGTTGTCATCTCTTCGGAGCGTACCCTGTGGGAAGGCCACCATTACGTTTCGTGGGATCTGAGCGACGATAATCCGAACAAAACCTTCAACTTGATTGGTCAGGACGTGTTTGCCAGGCTTAAAGCCGGTTCAACGCTGCGCATCTACTACTCGGTAGCTGCTGAGGCCGAATACCACCAGTTGCGCACAACGACGGGTTGGTGGAACGACTTGCCCGGCACGTCGGTGCTCGAGTTCTCGACCGGCGGTGTAAAGGATGTGGTGCTGACGCAGGAGGTGCTCAACCACATCAGCGAGCAGGGCGGATTCCTCTGCGTAGGCCATGGCTATTATGTCGACAGGGTAACTGTACAGTAATTATTCTAAAAAAAGGAAAAACAACCGAATGACAGTATATAAGAAAATTATGTTTACAGCCTGCGCTGCGGCTGCCTGTTTCGTACAGGCAGCCTTGGCTGCGGGTAAATACGACAGCAAGCTCGAGCGGAAAGTGGAGCGCACGCTCGCAAAGATGACGCTCGAGGAAAAAGTGGGGCAGATGGCAGAGATGGCCATCGATATTCTCGGCCATTGGGACAACGGCGAGTTTGTGCTCGATGCCGATAAGCTCGAAAAAGCGTTTGGTCAATATAAGGTGGGGTCGATTCTCAACAGTCCCGGTCCTGTGGCGCAAACCCCGCAGAAGTGGCGCCAGATTATCGGCACCATACAAGACTATTCGCTCCGTTCCATGGGTATACCCTGCGTGTACGGTCTCGACCAGAACCACGGCACTACCTATACGCTCGGCGGAACGCTCTTTCCGCAGAATATCAACATGGGTGCGTCGTTCAATCCGGCACTGATGCGCCGTGCGGCGGCCATCACGGCATACGAAACGCGCGCAGCCAACTGTCCTTGGACATATTCGCCTACCGTCGATTTGTCGCGCGACCCGCGTTGGTCGCGTGTATGGGAAAACTATGGCGAGGATTGCTTGGTAAATGCCGTCATGGGGCGCGCGGCCGTACTGGGATTCCAAGGCGGTCTGTCGGGAATGATTGATGCTAACCACATCGCTACATCGGTAAAGCATTACATGGGTTATAGCGTTCCGCGAACGGGTAAGGACCGCACGCCGGCCTATATCCCCGAATCGGAGCTGCGCGAGAAGTTTTTTGCACCGTTTAAGGCATGTATAGATGCCGGGGCACTGAGCGTGATGGTCAATTCGGCATCGGTGAACGCAGTGCCTATGCACATCAACCGGAAATACCTTACGCAGTGGCTTAAAGAAGAAACCGGCTGGGACGGCGTGGTGCTTACCGACTGGGGCGATATTGGCAACTTGTATACCCGTGAGTATGTGGCTGTGGATAAGAAAGATGCTATCCGGCAGGCTATCAATGCAGGCATTGACATGGTGATGGAGCCATACGACCTTAACTTCTGTACGCTGTTGAAGGAACTGGTGGAGGAGGGAAAGGTGCCTATGAGCCGTATCGACGATGCCGTGCGCCGTGTGTTGCGAATGAAATACCGGTTAGGGCTATTCGAAAGGCCGAATACCGAACTGAAGGATTATCCCGACTTCGGCAGTCGGAAGCATGCCGAGGAGGCCGAGGCGGCAGCGGTAGAAAGCATGGTGCTGCTGAAAAACGAGGGCGAAACGCTGCCCTTGAAAGGGAAGAAAAAACTGTTGCTCACAGGACCCAACGCTAACTCCATGCGCGCGCTCAACGGCGGATGGAGCTATACATGGCAGGGAAACCGTGCCGACGAGTTTGCAGGAAACCACAACACGATTTTAGAAGCCATGCAGCAGCGCTTCGGCAAGGAAAGCGTGCTCTATGAGCCGGGGGTGACCTATAACAACGAAGGGAAATATTGGGAGGAAAACATGCCCGACATAGCCAAAGCCGTGGAGGCTGCGCGCAACGCCGACGTTATACTGGCGTGTATCGGCGAGAATTCCTACGCCGAAACGCCCGGTAACTTAGACGATTTGGCGCTTTCGGCCAATCAGCGCCTGCTGGTGAAAGCCTTGGCCGAAACGGGTAAGCCGCTCGTGCTCATACTCAATGAAGGGCGCCCGCGGATAATTGCCGACATCGAACCGCTGGCCGCTGCCGTCGTACATATTTTCCTGCCGGGCAACCACGGTGCCGACGCTTTAGTGAAACTGCTGTCGGGCGAGTCCAACTTCAGTGGCAAGCTGCCCTACACCTATCCCAGGTACCCGGCTGCGCTCACCACGTACGACTTCCGCGCCAGCGAGGAGGTTAGCACGATGGAGGGTGCTTACGATTACAATGCGCAGGTAAGTGTGCAATGGCCTTTCGGTTACGGCAAGAGCTATACCACGTATGCCTACAGCAACCTGCGTGTAGATAAAAGCAGCTTCAGACCAACCGACAGTCTGCGTGTGGCAATAGACGTTACGAATACGGGCGCTATGGCCGGAAAAGAGAGCGTACTGCTTTACAGTACCGACCTCGTGGCCAGTCTTACCCCCGAGTGCCGCCGCCTGAGGGCTTTCGATAAAATCAGTCTGCTGCCGCAGGAGACGAAGACCGTAGAGTTCTGCTTGCCGGCACGCGACCTCGCCTTTGTCGACAACGATGGCAAGTGGGTGCTCGAGGAGGGCGTGTTCCGCCTGACGGTAGACAATCAGACGGTCACCGTTACCTGCAACCGTACCCATGGCTGGTAAGCAACCGAGGCGTTGCAACGGAGCGATCGCTTACATCCTATTTTGATTTTCGGCCATTTTTCGGCGCATCTGCACAATCCTGTGTTTGGAAAGTCTGGCAAAGTGGTAACGGTTTGAAATCGTACAAGCATCTTGTAGCAAGAGTACAAGATGCTTGTACGATTTGGCTCATTATCCGTCAGCTGCCCTTGCCTTTAGGGGTGCTATCTCTTCTCTTTTTTACTGCGAAACAAAATTGCTTATCCCCGCATCGGGCTGTTTTTCTGTCCACAGCAGGGCTGCGTGCTATTGCTTCAGCAGCTTGAGTGCCTGCCGGGGTTTCATTACGTCGTTCACTTTCTCGGTGTATTCGCCGAGCTTCAGTGAGGCCGTGCCCTTGATGTCGCGGCTCGACGCCCCTACGCGGAAGGTGTAAGTGCCGGCCTCCGCGATCCACTGGCTGGTCGTTTCGTCGAACGAGGCCAGGTAGCGCTTGCCGATGGTCATCTTCAGCGTCTGGCTCTCTCCCGGCTTCAGTTCGTGCGTCTTTGCGAAAGCCTTCAGTTCGTGTTCGGGCTTCTGCAACCGGCCTTCGGGAGCCGACACGTAAACCTGCACCACCTCTTTGCCGCTCCTTTTGCCCGTATTCGTTACCGCCACCGTCACCTCGATGTTGTCGCCGCTGAGCTTTGCGGTCGGCTTGCCATAGGCAAAGGTGGTGTAGCTGAGGCCGAAGCCGAAGGGGTAAGCCACCTGCCGGCCGAAGGTGTCGAAGTAGCGGTAGCCCACGTAGATATCCTCCTCGTGGTTGGTGTAGTCGACGTCGCGGATGGGCGTGTTCCAGTCTTGCATGTTCTTATAGGTGTACATGTCGTAGCCTTGCGGGAAGTTTTTCGTAGAAGGGTGGTCGGTGGCGGCCACAGGCCATGTCATGGTGAGTTTCCCGCTGGGGTTAGCCTTTCCCGTAAGCACGTCGGCCACCGAGTTGCCTCCCTCCTCGCCCGGTTGCCATGCACAGAGGATGGCATCGGCGCGGTCGCGCCAAGATACCGTCTCCATCACCGAGCCCGAGTTGATGATGACGATGACCGGCTTCCCCTCGGCACGGAAGGCGTCGCTTACGCGGAATACCATGTCCTTCTCGACGTCCGTCAGGTTAAATTCCCCGTCGATTTGCCGGTCCATTCCCTCCCCAGCCTGTCTGCCGATGGTGATGATGGCAGCATCGGCCAGTTTCACCTCGTGGTCTACACACCGCTTCGTAATCTCTATCTCGTCGAGTTTGGGTTGCCCTTGGTCGAGGAACCACATCATCGGGTTCTTGTCGGCCTTCAGTTTGGCCTTGGCGTATTGCACGTAGTTACGGTAGATTTCCGTCAGCAGTGGGGTAGTGGATATACCGATGTTCTTCAGTCCTTGCACCATGTCGACCACGTAAGGCACATTGACGCATCCCGAGCCTAAGCCCCCGCTGAGGAAGTCGTAAGAGTTGACGCCGAACAGCGCCACCGTCCCGATGCCGCTCAGCGGCAGCACGCCGTCGTTCTTCAGCAGCACCATTCCCTCGGTGGAGCTTTGCCGCGTGATGGCGGCATGCGCTTCCAGGTCGGGTTTGTTGGAGAACCGGTATCCCTTGAAGCGCGGTGTCTTCACGATGTATTCGAGCATGCGCCGCACGTTGCGGTCTACCTCGCCGATGCTGAGCCTCCCGCTTTCCACGCCCTCGATGATGTCCTGCACCTGTGCGGCGTAGCCCGGCATCATAAGGTCGTTGCCGGCGGCCACCTCTTGGGTGGTGGGCAGCTTCTGCCGCTTGCCTATCCAGTCGGTCATCACGATGCCCCTGAATCCCCATTCGTCGCGCAGGATGGTGGTGAGCAATGCCGTGTCGCCCTGTGCATACACCCCGTTGACGAGGTTGTACGACGACATCAGCGTCCACGGGTCTGCCTGGCGCACCATCATTTCGAATCCGCGCAGGTAGAGTTCGCGCAAGGCGCGTTGCGACAGCCGTTCGTCCACGCGTGTGCGGTCGCTTTCCTGCGAGTTCACGGCGAAGTGTTTTGCGCTCACCCCCACGCCCTGGCTCTGTACGCCGAGCGTATAGGCGGTGCCGATGGCCCCTGTGACGAGTGGGTCTTCCGAGTAGTATTCGAAATTACGGCCGCAGAGCGGGTTGCGGTGCAGGTTCATTCCCGGGCCGAGGATGACGTCGCAGCCATATTCGAGCGCCTCGTTGCCGATGGCCCTGCCCACTTGCTGTACAAGTTCCGTGTTCCACGTAGAGGCCAGGCATGTGCCGATGGGGAATCCCGTGGCGAAGAATGTCTGTTCCGTCCCGTCGCGGCGTGCATCGATGTGTACGCCGGCCGGCCCGTCGGCCAGTACCGTGGCCGGTATGCCGAGCCGCTCGCAGGCCACGGTAGTGCCCGCAGCCCCGGCCACCAGCTTCTTCTGATGCCCCAGCATCGCTCCGCTGCCTGTGAATCCGTCATTTCCTCCGCCCACCAACAGTTGGGCTTTCTCTTCGAGCGTCATTGCCTGCAATACCTTGTCGATGTTGCCGGCCGACAATTTCGGCTGTGCCGTTGTAGATGTCCCTGTCATGATTGCCATGCCGATTATAAATAAACTTTTTCCCATGATGTATTTTAAGTTAGTCATTTTGCTGGTTTGTGTCTACAAAATTAGGGATTATTTCCTGTCGTTCCAAATGTTCACGGGAAAAACAATGTGCGAGTTAACAAATCAGCATGTTAATATTAACATCTCAACGCGCCGGGGGGCGGCGGCACCGCCGGTGTTCGAGCACCCCGGGGTCGAGCTTCTTGCCCAACCGGCTTTTCGTGGAGCGTATGGCCTGCTCCGAGCAGCAGAACGATGCGGCTTTTTGTGCGTCGGTACGGCCGTAGCGCTCCATGATGCAGAAGAAGGTCTCCTTGGGCGTGAGCGCATAAGCGGGATTCTCGATGATGGCTGCCAGCTGGCGGTCGACGCCCCAGAGGGCATGGACGGCGCTGCGCTGTTCCTTCCGCCCCATCTGGCTGATGTTCTCGCCCCTTAGTATGGCGTAGAGCACGTCGATGCCCTGTTTTGTCCGCACCACCTCGTCGTAGAGCCCTTCCGCCGTATAGTCTTTGGGCAGTTTGTCTTTCAGTTCGTTTATCTCGGCCATTTTGCTGTCGATGTTCCTTTTCAGTTCGTCGATGTGGGCGTTGCGCTGTTTGAGGATGTCGCCCATGTCGCTGCGTATCTCGGTTATCCGCTTGTTGTAGCGGGCGTATATGCGGCGTGTGTGGCGGTAATAACCTGTGCTGGTGATGGCGATGAGCAGCAGTAGCCCGATGATGGCGATGCTTAGTTGGAGCTTGGTTTCGGCCGACTGGCGCTCAATCACCTGGCGGTCGTATTTATTCTGTATGTTGATGATGTCGATATGCCGGCTTGACGAGTTGAGCGAATCGCCCAGTCGGTTGATTTCTTTTTGTATGCGGAGTGCATCCCGGTAGTCGCCGTGTTTTTCCTTATATTCGGCTTGCGCCGCTAACAAGTTGTGCCTGAGGGTGGCGTTCCCGTTCCGGGGCAGTATCCTCATCAGCATCATGGCTTTCTCGTCTTTATCCTGCTTGATGTAGATGTGGCAGAGCAGGGAAAGGGCATTGCCCATGGCCGACGGGTCGCTGGCCAGCATGGCGGCGCGGTAGGCATGGCGTTCGGCTTCGGGCAGCGAGTCGCGGAGCATTTCGTAATAGGCTATGTTTTTCAGGATGACGGACTTCTGCCCCCGGTCGGCGTGTTTAAAGAGTTTCACCGCTTCGAGGTTCACCTGCCATGCCTCTTCATGGCGGTTCATGTTGTTCAGCGTGTTGGCTTGGTTCACGAGTACGTCGATGATGTACGCAGGCTTTCCGTGGTTCCGGGCATATATGAGCGCCTCCTGTTGGTAGTCGAGTGCCATCTCGTTGGCACCTGTTGTCTCGTTGATCCATCCGATGTATTGGCACACCTGGTAGCCCAGTTTGTCGTTGTCCAGCAGCGGCAGCAGTTGCTCCGCCTGTTTCAGCTGCAACATGGCTTTGCCCAGCTCGCTCCGTCCGATATACCAAAGCGCGCTGTCTATATATCCCTGTGTCTCCCTCTCGGCATTTCCGTTGCCTCCGTGAGGGCTTTCTTTGCTGCATGCTGTGCAGGCAAGGAGGGCGATGAAGGTGAGCAGCAGTGTTTGCTTCATGCTGGCAGGTGTAAAGGCTTTTGTTGCACAAAGGTAGCGGAAATCTTTGAGACAGCAAAATGATTGGCGGGCTTTTTTGGTTGCGGGGGTAATGGGGAGGGGGTTTGATGGGATGATGGAGCCGGCAAGGAGCGGCGGAGGCGCGTCGCGTGCTGCAAAGGGTTTGTGTCAAAACAGCTGTGGCCTGAAATGTAAGCCATTGGTATCTCGTGCTTTATCTTTCCTGCTTGTGTCAGTTGGCGCAAGGCTATTGCAAACGGCGGATATTCTGTTTATCTTTGCATCGACAGACTTACCAATCGTCAAATCGGCGAAATGCAGCCCGGCCTGCCATTGATTATTGGCATGGCGATGGCAGGCCGGCTGCGTTTTGCTTTTAAAAACAAAAACAGTATGAAGACAATTCTATTAGCTGTAGCAAGTATTGCAATGTATATATGTTGCGCAGAGGCAACGGTCGTGGAGATAATGCCCCAGTTTCCCGGAGGAGCCGGGGCACTGGCTGAGTTTATACGTGATACCGGCATCTATCCTGAAGACGCCGTAAGGGGCAGTGTGGAGGGGCGCGTAGTGGTGACCTTTACCGTCGATACCCTCGGCAATGTGTGCAATCCGAGAGTGGTGCGCCCCGTGCATGCGTCGCTCGACGCCGAGGCGCTGAGGGTTGTGAACAGCATGCCCCGCTGGATTCCCGGAACGATGATGGGCCGGGCGGTGAAGATGAGATTCGTCCTCCCGGTGCTTTTCCTGCTCGACCCGGCGCGTGCCAAGAAAAACCAGCAGCCGATAGTGCCGCAGGGAAAACGTTGACGTCTGACAATAAATAGGTATTTTAACCGCTTTTATGCCGTATTTATTTGGTGGTACCGCCGAATTAGCGTAACTTTGCATCGCGAAATTCGAATTTTAAAACATCAAGTTATTATGGCAAGGAAAGCTTTATTGATGATCCTCGATGGATGGGGCATCGGAAAACATGGTGCCGGTGATGTTATCTATAACACACCGACACCGTATCTTGATTATCTGAAGGCCGTTTCGGCACACTCACAGTTGAAGGCCAGCGGCGAAGACGTGGGCCTGCCCGACGGGCAAATGGGCAACTCGGAGGTGGGACACCTCAATATCGGCGCCGGGCGCATCGTTTATCAGGATTTGGTGAAAATCAACCGCGCTTGCAAGGACGGTTCCATCATGAAGAACCCCGGGGTGGTGAGCGCTTACTCATACGCACAGCAGACAGGGAAGAAGCTCCACCTGATGGGGCTTACCTCCGACGGCGGCGTGCACTCGTCGCTCGACCATCTGTTCAAACTGGTTGAAATAGGCAAGGAATACGGGCTGAAGAACATGTTCGTACACTGCTTCATGGATGGGCGTGACACCGACCCGAAGAGCGGTGCAGGCTTCATCGGGCAGCTTGACGGCGTCTGCCGGAAGAACGGCGCCGCCATCGCCAGTATCGTGGGGCGTTTTTATGCCATGGACCGCGACAAGCGTTGGGACCGTGTGAAAGAGGCCTACGACTTGCTCGTGGAAGGCAAGGGCAAAAAAGCCGGCGACATGGTGAAGGCCATGGAGGAAAGCTATGCCGAAGGCGTGACCGACGAGTTCATCAAGCCTATCAGCAATTCGGCCGTAAACGGCACTATCGAGGAGGGCGACGTGGTGATTTTCTTCAATTACCGCAACGACCGCGCCAAGGAACTGACCGCCGTGCTTACACAGCAGGACATGCCGGAAGCTGGCATGCACACCGTGAAAGGGCTGCAGTTCTACTGCATGACGCCTTACGACGCCAACTTCAAGGACGTCCACATCCTCTTCCCGAAAGAGAACGTGGAGGATACGCTGGGCGAATACCTGAGCAAGCAGGGCAAGAAACAGCTGCACACGGCCGAGACGGAAAAGTATGCCCACGTGACATTCTTCTTCAACGGCGGCCGCGAGAAGCCTTTCGAGGGCGAGGACCGCATCTTGGTCCCGTCGCCAAAGGTGGCCACTTACGACTTGAAGCCGGAGATGAGTGCCTACGAGGTGAAAGACAAGCTGGTGGCAGCCATCGGCACGCAGGAGTACGACTTTATCGTGGTCAACTTCGCCAATGGCGACATGGTGGGGCATACGGGCGTATACAATGCCATCGCCAAAGCCGTGCATGCTGTCGACAACTGCGTGCGGGAGGTGATAGAGACAGCTAAGAAAAACGGCTACGAGGCCATTATCATCGCCGACCACGGCAATGCCGACAATGCCATCAACGAAGACGGCACGCCGAATACGGCCCATTCGCTGAATCCCGTCCCCTTTATTTACGTGACGGACAACAATTCGGCAACCGTGAAAGACGGACGGCTGGCCGATGTGGCTCCTTCCATCCTGCACATCATGGGGCTGGAGCAGCCTGCCGACATGACCGGGGAGAACCTGATAGAAGACAACCTTATAGGCCAGGACACAAAGGCAACGGGCTATTAAGCCCCGCGCCTTTGCGGATATAGACAAAGGATGGACGTAGCGATAGAACAGAGCTGGAAAGAGCACGTAGGGGCGGAGTTCGACAAGCAGTACTTTGTCGGCCTGGCCGGCTTCGTGCGTTCGGAATATGCGCATCATACATGTTATCCGCCGGGTAAGCTGATATTCAATGCCTTCAACTTGTGCCCGTTCGACCGGGTGAAAGTAGTGATTATCGGGCAAGACCCTTATCACGAGCCGGGCCAGGCCCACGGGCTGAGTTTCTCCGTGAATGAAGGAGTGGCATTCCCGCCCTCGCTCATCAATATATTTAAGGAGATAGAACTCGACCTCGGGACGCCGGTGCCAAAGTCGGGCGACCTCACGCGCTGGGCCGCCCAAGGAGTGCTCTTGCTCAATGCCACGCTCACCGTGCGGGCTCATCAGGCTGCGTCGCACCAGCGCAAGGGATGGGAGGAGTTTACCGATGCAGCCATCAGGGCGCTCAGTGCCGACCGTGAGCACCTCGTTTTCATCCTGTGGGGCGGTTATGCGCGCAGCAAGGCGCCGCTCATCGACGCGTCGAAACACCTGATTCTGCAGTCGGTGCATCCCTCGCCGCTCAGTGCCAACCGCGGCGGATGGTTCGGTAACCATCATTTCTCGAGAGCGAACGCATACCTGAGACAAAACGGAATAGAGCCTGTACAATGGTAAACCCGCATGCCAAGATTCCCCCCATCTTCCAGATAGGGGACGTGTTGCTGTCTTCGGAAATCCTGACGGAGAACTTCTGTTGCGACCTTGATGCCTGCAAGGGGCAGTGTTGCGTGGAAGGCGATGCCGGCGCACCGCTTACGCCCGACGAACTGGGCTGCATCGAGGCGGCGCTCGACACCGTATGGGGCGACCTTTCCGCTTCGGCGCAGGCGGTCATCGACAAGCAGGGGGTGGCCTACACAGACCAGGAAGGCGACTTGGTGACGAGCATCGTGGGGGGGAAGGACTGTGTGTTCACCTGCCACGAGGGCGGCTGTTGCCTTTGTGCTCTCGAAAAGGCCTACCGCGCCGGGGCGGCCGGTTTCTGCAAACCCATCAGCTGTGCCCTCTATCCCATACGGGAGAAGCGGTTCCCGAACGGTACGGTGGGCATTGCATACAACCGCTGGGACATCTGCCGCGATGCCATAAAGAAAGGCAACGAACTGTCGTTGCCTATATACAGGTTCCTCGAAGGGCCGCTGACGCGCCGTTTCGGTGCTGCATGGTACAAGGAGCTGTGCGAGGTGGCGGCGGAGCTGCTCACGACTTGCGGTAGCCCGACGGGCTCATCCCCACATGCTCCTTGAAGTATTTGCCCAGGAAGCTTTGGTTGGGGAAGTTCAGGTCCATCGCGATTTCCTTGATGCTCTTCGTCGTATTCTTCAGCATCACGCGGGCTTCCATTATCACGTAATTGTCTATCCAGTTGTTGGGCGTGCGCTTGCTGGCACGCTTCACCGTTTCCGACAGGTATTTGGGCGTAATGCATAGCTGCTCGGCGTACCAGCCTACGCGGCGTTCCTGTTTGTAGTTTTCCTCCACCAGGCGTATGAAGTCGGTAAAGATGGCGTCGGCCCTCGTCTTGCGCGTGTCGCTCATCTGCTGCACGCGGTAGATGACGTTGCTCAGGTCGTAGAACATGGCAAGGAGCAGGGTGCTGGCAAAATTCTTTCGGAAACGGTTGGCCCTGTCGGAAATCCTTTTCTTCATCAGGTAGAAATAGTCCAGGAAAGTTTCCGTCTCCTGTGCGGTGAGGGAAACCACGGGATGATTGCGCGAAAAGAGGAACAGCGATGAAATATCGCTGACGTTGCGTACGATTTCGTAGAAAAACTTAGGCGAAATCATCATCCCTACGCCTTCAAGGTCGGGGCTGGCCATGTAGTTGTCCACCACGTGGTGGTCGCTGATGAGGATAATGTCGTTCTTTTCCACTACCTGGTCCTGTGTGTCAAGCCTGTACCGTGCCCTTCCCTTGGTGCATATAGCCACGAAAATGAAACTCATCCGGCGCGGCTCGTTGGGTATGGGGGCCTCTCCCACGTTGTCGAGGATGATGATGTCGTCCTCGATGAATTCATTGTTCGCCCATTTTTTTGCGAGCTCGAAATCACTGTCTTTTATTTGCCTGTTACTCATTCTGTTCTGTTTTCGCATACAAATATACATGTTTTATTTTATTTTCCTTGCAAAAATAAGAATTATTGAACATTTTCCCCGTTTAATCAGCCGTTCGTGATTGCGGAACTATTGCTATCTTTGCACCATGAACGGGAAGTATATGGAAAAGAGTGTATTTTTATTGGCGCTTTGTTGCGTGCTGGCAGGTTGCAAGGACATGTTCCGGTATCATCCGTACGACGTGCGCCTGGATGGGGAGAACCACATCAACCGGGCAAACATCGGGAAGATAGAGGCGCTGTGCAAGGGGAAGGACACGCTGCGCGTGGCTTTCACCGGCGATACGCATGGATGGTATAGCGAGACGAAAGGCATGGTGGCCGACATCAATGGCAGGGGGAATGTGGATTTCGTGATACACCTGGGCGACCTGACCGACTGCGGGACGACGCGTGAATATGAATGGGCGCGGGATATATTGTCGGGATTGCAGCCGCCCTATGTGGCCTTGATCGGCAACCACGACTTCTTAGGCACGGGCGACAATGCCTACGACTGGATGTATGGCGATACCGATTTCAGTTTCATCGCCGGCAGGATAAAGTTTGTTTGCCTCAACACCAATGCGACGGAATACGATTACTTGGCTGCCGTGCCCAACTTAGACTACATGGAAGAACAGATACATGCCGACTCGGCCTTGTTCGACCGGAGCATCGTTTGCATGCACGCACGGCCGTACAGTGAGCAGTTTAATAATAATGTGGCGAAAGTGTTCGGCATCTACATACGCAGTTTCCCGGGCATCATGTTTTGTGCCAACGGGCACGACCACTGCCTGCAGGCCAGCGAGCTGTACAATGACGGTATCATGTACTATGGCGTGAACAGCGCCGAAAGCAGGAGTTATTTGTTGTTCACCATCACCCCTACAGGCTATGAGTATGAAGTCGTATATCATTAGTATAGCCTTGCTTCTCGTCCCGGCGTCGGTGCATGCCGGTGGCGGGGTTGATTCCCTTTCGTTGAACGACTCGCTGACCTATTTCAGCCGGTCTCCCGGCGGCAACGTATATACGGAGATGCCTGCGGTGCAAGGCAGATACGACCGCCGCGTGCACCGGTATCGTAAGTATTGGCTCGCGCTGATACCTACCCAGACCATTGTGCAGTATGCAGGCAATATGGGGCTGCTGTCGGCAGGTGTGGGGTGGGACTACGGGAAGCGCCGCCAATGGGAGACCAACCTGCTGTTCGGTTATCTGCCTAAGTTCCACAGCGGGCGGAGCAAGCTGACAATGACGCTGAAAGAGAATTACATACCGTGGAGCATGTACATGAAGAAAGGGTGGCAGTTGGAACCCTTGTCGTGCGGCCTGTATATGAACACGGTTTTCGGGGACCAGTTCTGGGGGAGGCAACCGCAACGCTATCCGCACAAGTATTACGAGTTCTTATCCACCGAGATGCGCGTGAATATCTTTGTGGGCCAGCGCATCACCAAGATTGTTCCCCTCAACAGGCGCAAGTTTGTAAAAAGCGTCACGGCTTTCTATGAAGTGAGTGCGTGCGACATATATATCCGGGCGATGATTCAGGACCGCAATGTCGGGTTGTCCGATATATTGAGCCTTTCGTTGGGCGTTAAGTTCCAGTTGCTTTAGCTGGCCTTACTTGCGTCCCAGCCAAAATCCGGCTTCATTGTGGCCACGGATAACATGAATGCGCTTTCGCCCCTCCTTGTTGGATAAAATTTTGAACGCATTTACCGGTATCGGGAAACAGCTTGCCCGCACAGGGCTAATAAAGGTAGCTGCGGTGGGTGTAGTCTTCGATGCTGATGCCCTCTATATTCATGATATTGGCACGCGAGAACGAAGGCGGGCCGCTCACCATCACATGGTCGTAAAATGCGGTGGTGAAGCGGCGGCATGCCTGTTCGTCGGGTATACCGGTGCAGATATACTCCTGACCGTTGATGCTGACGGCATCGCCGGGGCGCATGCCGCGCAGCGTAAGACGCACCCATCCTTCGAATGGGCGCTCGAAGCGGTAGGCGATGCTGGTGCCGGAATCGTCGAAGTATCGGCAGCTGTAGATGTGTGCAATGCGCTTAGCGGGGTGGATGGGGGCAATGTCTATGGCCCTGTCGCTCCCGCCCGTCTCCTTCTGGGTGGCCGGTTGCCAGCCGAGGATGCTTGCCGACGGTGCTTTCCAGTCGTCTATATAGCTTCTTCCGTCGGCGGCCTCGCTTCCTCCTGCGGTTGTCCGCACATTGGCCGCCCTGCAAAACCATGAACTGTCGGTAGAATAAGCAAACCGCCCGCCATCGGGCAGGTTGCCGTAGAAGCAGAGGGAGAGTTGCTTTGCTGTAGGCATGAGCGGCAGCCTCGGTGCATACCACACGGCAATCACGTTGGTGTCGGGGCGCACGAAGCGCGTCACGTCATGGTGCATCACGGCAATCCCGCCGGCTTCCGGTGGCGTCAGCACATCGGTTGAGACGTTGTATTGGTTCACGTATAGCACGTAGTGCCCCTTGCTTGCTATCCGGATTGTGGCCTGCATGGCCCGTTCAGGAAGCACGTAAGTGCGGCGGAACCACACTTGCTGTGCGGAGTCAGCCTGCGGAGCGCTGATCCACTGCTGGTTCCAGTCTTGCCCTTGGGCCGTTGACAGCAGCAATAGGAGTGATACCGTGATGCAAAGTCTCATTGTATGGCCGCTGTCTTTCCTGCCTTTATCTTCAATACCGTCTGCTTGCCGTTGTAATATACGGCAACCTTCCCGCTCTTCTTCGCCTTGATGTCCGCTTTCGTGATGCGCCCGTCTTTCCATGTCATGCCGATTTCGTAGCCGCCGCGTGCACAGATGCCGCTCACGCTGCCGTCCTTCCATTCCGCGGGCAAGGCAGGCAGCAGTTCGATTCCTCCCCTGTGGCTTTGTATGAGCATCTCGCATACGCCAGCCGTTCCGCCGAAGTTCCCGTCGATTTGGAAGGGCGGATGAGCGTCGAAGAGGTTCGGGTATGTCCCTCCGCTCCGTTTCCGGTCGGGGCCTTTGTAGTTGTCGGGCGAAACGTATGTCAGCAGTTTCTTGTAGGTGTGGTAAGCCTGCTGCGCGTTCTTCAGCCGTGCCCATAGGTTGATGCGCCATCCGGTCGACCATCCTGTAGTGTTGTCGCCCTTTTGCTCGAGCGTCTTCGCGCAGGCCTGCATTAAGGTATCGTTGGTGAGGTGGTTGCCCGGGTACAGGCCTATCAGATGACTTTGGTGGCGGTGTTGCGGGTCACGGTCGTCCCAGTCGTAGTACCATTCGTTCAGGTCGCCCTTCCGCCCGATGGTATACGGATGCAGGCGGCTGAGCGCCTGCCGGTAGCGTGTGTCGGCCTTGCTCCGCATGGCCTTGTCGGCCTGTTGCGTGTTGATGAGCAGCTCTCGGATGATGGCGAGGTCGGCCGTGGCTCCGTAGCAGGTCATGCCTTGGTATCCCTTGTCCGTTTTGTATTCGTTTTCGGGCGATGTCGATGGTGCCGTAATCAGCTCCCCCGGTTTTTTAGGATTCTCGATGAGCCAGTCGAGGCAGAAGTCGGCCGCCCCTTTCATCAGTTGGCGTGCGAGCAGCAAGTCGTTGTGTTCTTGCGTGAACAGGTACCGTTCCCACAGCGTGTTTACCAGCCATGCGCCCCCCATGTTCCAGTTGGCCCATTCCGGTTTTTCGCGCTTCTCGCCCACGGGGTTGGTCATCGCCCAGATGTCCGAGTTGTGGCTTGAGCACCATCCGTTTTCTACGCCATAGTAGTTCTTGGCCGTATGCCTCCCGTTTTCGGCCAGTGCCTGTATGAATCCGTTGAGCGGTTCGGCCATTTCCGCCAGGTTGGAGACGAACGAAGGCCAGTAGTTTTCTTCCAGGTTGATGTTCACGGTGTAGTTGCCGCGCCAAGGCGAGTACCTGTGCGGTGTCCACAGCCCCTGCAGGTTGGCGGGCACGCCGGGCGTGCGCGAGCAGGCAATCAGCAAGTAGCGCCCATACTGCATGTAGAGCGTTTCCAGGTAGCGGTTGTCGCCCTTGTATTCCTTCAGTTGCTGCTCGGTGGTGCGTTTATCGTCGGGCGTTCCGCCCAAGTTGAGCCTGAAGCGGCTGTAATACTTCCGGTAGTCGGCTATGTGGCGGTCGCGCAACTGCCCGTAACCGTAGTTCACGAGGTGCCATGCGTCGTCGGCAGCCTGTTCGAGATAGGGCGCCGCCTCCGTCACGGGATGCTTGTCGGCACCGTTGAAGCTCGTGGCGTTGACGAAGTAGAGCGTCACCTCGGTAGCCCCCTGTATGCGCAGCAGCGAGTCGCGCGCTTCGGTTTTCCCGTCGGTTGTTTCCGCTTTCAGTATGCTGCAGTAGTGGATGCTCTGCAAAGGGTCGCCGATGGCATGCCCTGTCATTGTCAGTTGGTCGGTGCCGTTCCCTTTCACCCTATGCGGAATCTGCGATTTCAGCACGATGTCGCAGTTGACGGCCCCTTTCCTGCTGGCTCTCAGCCTTATTACAATGGCCTTGTCGGGGTTAGAGGCAAAGTATTCGCGCGTGTAGCTCACCCCGTTGCGCGTGTAGCGGTCGCGGCATACGGCGCTGTCGATGTCCAGTTCGCGGTAGTAGTCCTTTGCGCTCCCCCTGTTCTGGTCGTAGATATGCAGCAGCCCCAGCGGCTGGTAATACTGCGAGTTGTGCCCTTGTACGTTCAGTTGCAGCGAGTCGGCTCGTTGATAGTCTTCCTCGAAGAGTGCCTTGCGTATTTCAGGAATCCATTTTGATGCCCCTGCGTCTTCGTTGTGGTCTACCGGTTTTCCTGTCCACAGGGTGATGTCGTTCAGGTAGATAAGGTTGTCTTCCGTACCGCCATACACCAATGCCCCCATCTTTCCGTTGCCGATGGGCAGCGACTCCTCGAAGTATCTCGCCGGACTGCCGTACCATAGTTTCATCGGCAACTGTTCGTGTGCTCCGGCCACGGCTCCGGCCACGGCCAATAGGGCCAGTGTAAAGTATCGTTTCATATCCCTTAGGTTTTTATCTTCTGCAAATTTAGGTGAATTTTCCGAATTATAAGCCGGTTGGGATGAAAAAAATGCTGCCCTAAAGGCAAGCGGTGGGCAGCAGGCGGGTAATGGGGCAAAAAGAAAAATAGCAATAAATCCGAGAAATATTGCAATAAATCNNAATCTCGGAAATATTGCAATATTTGTTTCCGCTGCGGCGGTGATCATCTACCATGAACGCAACCGTTGGCGGACAACGGGCAACAGGGGTATATCCTCCGCCTTGCAACGGAACTTGGTTGGCTTATCCCAGACCGGGTCATTGCTGCCGGAGACCGGCTAATTCATCCGGCGACATCCTTTGCAGGGTTGATATACAGTAAGCAGGCACGCCGTTTGATTTCACACCCAGCAAGGAGATAGCGTAGATGTAGTATTTCCCGTTGGGGCAGTTAAGATGGCTGAACAGCTGTAGTTCCGTGGCATCGCCAATCCTGATGCAGCCCGTCTCTTCATCGTAAGTATACCCATGGTCTGTACGCACCAGTCCTTGGTTGAAAACTTGCTTGCTGCACCGTATTTTTTACCCGTAAATGGGTTCCGTCCGCAATATTTGCAGCACATCGGCTGATGTTTGGCAGGAATCTTCGTTTTTTTGGCCGGACAAGCTTATAATATCAGAAAAATTACCTAAATTTGCATCGCATAGTCTAAACATAGCTCAATATGTCTACAAATCGGATGATAACGGTATTAGGGCCCACGGCCAGCGGGAAGACACCATTGGCAGTTGCCTTGGCGAAGAAGGTAGGCGCCGAGATAATCAGTGCCGACTCCCGGCAGGTGTACCGGCGCATGGATATCGGCACGGGGAAAGACTTGGGCGACTATGACGGCGTGCCCTATCATCTGATAGATATATGCGAGCCCGGAACAAAATACAATCTCTTTCAGTATCAACACGATTTCATGGAGGCTTACGACGGCATCAGGGGCAGGGGGGCACGGCCGATTCTCTGTGGCGGGACGGGGCTTTATATCGAGGCCGTGCTGAAGGGATATTCGCTGTCGCCCGTGCCGCAGAACCCGGAACTGAGGGCAAGGCTCGAAGGGAAAACGCTCGGCGAACTGACGGAAATGCTCGCTGACCTGAAAAGGAAGACCGGGGCCGCCATGCACAACACTACCGACGTAGACAGCAGGCAGAGGGCCATCCGTGCCATCGAGATAGAAGAGCACAGCCTGCATGCACCTGTACCGGAGCGCATAATGCCGCCCATCGACTCGCTGATTATCGGCGTGGCGGTCGACCGCGAAGAGCGGAGGAGGAGGATTACGCGCCGGCTGGAACGGCGTATGGGCGAGGGAATGGCAGACGAGGTGAAGGCTTTGCTCGACAGCGGTATACCGGCAGAGGATTTAATCTATTACGGGCTGGAATATAAATACATCACCGAGTACGTCATCGGGAAGACCACCTACGACGAAATGTTCAAGGGATTGGAGATAGCCATCCACCAGTTTGCGAAGCGGCAGATGACATGGTTCAGGGGGATGGAACGCCGCGGGTTCACCATCCACTGGATTGACGCGGCACAGCCGATGGGAAAAAAGGTGGGACAGGCGGAACGTTTGATATTTGGCGTTTAGGAAATCAGGAGGTAATTATGAATACGGAACTGGAAAAACGGTGGGGCATACTGTATTGCCCGAAAGGCAGGAAGGAGCATAAGAACTGGCGGAAGATACAGCGCGTGCTGGAAGAACGCAATGTACAGTACGACTTTGTGCAGAGCGAATCGAGCAGCGGCGTGGAACGGCTGGTGAAGATGATGGTGAATAACGGCTATAAGACCATCATCATCGTGGGCGGCGACTCGGCGCTGAACGATGCCGTAAACTGCCTGATGGATTTCGAAAAACGCGTGCGCGACACGATAAGCCTCGGCATCATCCCGAACGGCGTGCTCAATGATTTTGCCCGTTTCTGGAACTTCAAGGAAAGCAATATAGAGCAGACGGTAGACTGGCTGCTCAAGCACCGGGTGCGCAAGGTGGATGCCGGCTGCGTGCGCTACAGGAACAAGAAGGGGGAGAGCTGCCACCGCTATTTCATGAATTGCGTGAATATCGGGCTGATTGCCGACATCATGAACCTGCGGCGGCAGACGCGCAGCATCCTCGGCTCGCGCACCTTGTCGTTCGTCGTGTCGCTCATCCTGATGGTCTTCCACCGCATGGAGTATAAGATGCACCTGAAAATCAATACCGACAGGATTCAGCGGAAGGTAATGACGGTATGTATCAGCAACGGCCCTGGCTACGGGCAGACACCCAATGCCGTTCCTTACAACGGGCTCCTGGATGTTTCCGTGGTTTATCATGCGGAGATAGTACAGGTATTTGCCGGCTTATGGCTGCTGATAACAGGGCGCTTCCTGAACCACCGCAGCGTACACCCGTTCCGCACACGCGAGGTGCAGGTGGTGGAGGCCAGACATGCATTGGTGGGCATCGACGGGCGGCTGATGCGTACGCCCGTGGGCAGCTATAGGATAACGATTGAGCAAGAGGTGATAAACTTCCTCATACCCGATTGATGCGGGGGGGCATGCGGCAGGATTCAGCCGAGCTTCGACACCTTGCGCAGCTCTTCGTCTTCGATAATCTTGATTTTCCGGCCGTCGATGGCGATAAGGTTTTCAGCGGCAAACGACGAGAGCGTGCGTATGGCGTTGCTGGTCGTCATGTTCGACAGGCTGGCTAAATCCTCCCGGCTCAGGTAGATGCTGAGCGTAGAGCCGTCTTCCTCCACGCCATACTTATCCTTTAAGGCAACCAGCGATTCGGCCAAGCGCCCGCGTATGTGCTTCTGCGTGAGGCTGATGAGACGCATGTCGGCCAGACCCAGCATGGAGGACAGCTGTTTGATGAAAAAAATGGCAATGCTGCTGTTGGCACGAATCAGTTGCCTTACCACTTCAATAGGGATTGAACATACCACAGAGGGCTCAAATGCCGAGGCGCTCATGATATAGTTTTCGTTGGCGAAGGCTGCACGGTAAGCGAAAAAGCCCATCTCGTTCACCATCCTCACGATTTGGCTCCGGCCTCCGATACCGTCGCGGTATATCTTTACTTTCCCGCTGATGAGGCACATCAGGTGGCTCGGCGTATCGCCCGAACAGAAAATGTTCTCGTTCTTCCGGTACTCATGTATGGTAATGCTCTCTATAAGATTGCTGCGTTGCACTTCCGTCAGGGGTTCCCATAAAACCCCCATCGACTCAGCAATCTTATATTTATCAATGTCGTTTCTTTCTACCATACCTTATTGAAGCTGCTTATTTTCTGCAAAAGTACGAAAAAAAAGACGAATACCGGCCGGATTTGCGTGAAATATGTTCTACACAAATAAAAAAACATCTTGCTATTTCGAAAATATTCAGCTATTTATTTTGTTTTCACAACGAAATTGATTACTTTTGGAAAGGAATTGGAAAATTGCCCGGAAGGGCAGTTGGTCTTACCTTAGAGAATCATAACGAAAACTACGAATTAAAACCTTAATATAGGAGCTATGAGTTATTTACGATTTGAAAAAGCTGTAATGACGAACTTAGAGGAATCCCTCCGTCGTGAATTGCTTCGTACAAACCGTTCGGGCGCGTATTCGAGTTCTACGCTGGTAGACTGCAATACGCGCAAGTATCATGGCCTGTTGGTGGTTCCCGTACCGGAACTCGATGACGAAAACCACGTCCTGCTTTCGTCGCTCGACGTAACGGTCATTCAGCACGGAGCTGAATTTAATCTGGGTATCCATAAATATCAGGGCAATAATTACAGTCCGAAAGGTCACAAGTACATCAGGGAGTTTGATTGCGATGTCGTGCCCACCACTTTATATCGTGTCGGCGGCGTCTTGTTGAAAAAGGAAGTGGTATTCCAGCATTATGAAGACCGCATACTGATCCGCTACACTCTGGTGGATGCACATTCGGCAACCACGCTGCGGTTCCGCCCGTTCCTTGCCTTCCGGAGCGCGCGCCAGTTTACGCACGAGAACTCCACGGCGAGCCGGGAGTACAGCCTGGTGGACAACGGCATCAAGACATGCATGTATGCCGGGTATCCTGATCTGTACATGCAATTCAACAAGAAGAACGAGTTCGTGTTCCAGCCCGACTGGTACCGGGGCGTGGAATACCCGAAAGAGCAGGAGCGCGGGTATGCATCGAATGAAGACCTATACGTGCCCGGCTATTTCGAAATGAGCATCAAGAAGGGCGAAAGCGTGGTTTTCTCAGGCTCTACGTCGGCCATCAAGACGAGTACACTGAAAAGTTTGTTCCAGAAAGAGGTGGAAGACCGCGCCCCGCGCGATAACTTCTTCCATTGCCTGGTGAACGCTGCCCATCAGTTTCATAACAGGGAAGAGAACGGCGCCCGCTACCTGTTGGCGGGCTATCCGTGGTTTAAGTGCCGCGCCCGCGATATGTTTATCTCCCTCCCGGGCTTGACCTTGGCTATCGACGAGCAGGATTACTTCGAATTGGTAATGAAGACGGCCGAGAAAGGCTTGCGCGAGTTCATGCAGGAAAAGCCGCTGACGGTGAAGATTTACGAGCTCGACCAGCCCGACGTGCTCCTTTGGGCTGTATGGGCCGTGCAGCAATATGCCAAGTATGCCGGGAAGGAAAAGTGTTATCAGATGTACGGCAGGCTGGTGAAAGACATTGTCGACTATATTATAGAAGGGAAACATCCGAATTTGCGGCTCGACGACAACGGGCTGTTGTACACCAACGGGAAAGAGAAGGCCGTAACGTGGATGAACTCTACGGCCAACGGGCGCCCGGTTGTGGCGCGTACAGGCTACATCGTAGAGTTTAATGCGCTTTGGTACAATGCCTTGAGATTCGCAGCAGCCCAAGCGGCTGAGAACGGAAAGGGTGAGCTTGCCGAGGACTTGGAGGGGCGCGCCGAAGTTTGCAGGGTATCGTTTGTCGACACGTTCCTGAATGAATACGGCTACCTGCTCGACTATGTCGACGGAAACATGATGGACTGGAGCGTGCGACCGAACATGATATTCCCCGTGGCATTTGATTATTCGCCGCTGAACCAGGAACAGAAGAAAGGCGTGCTCGACGTCTGCACACGCGAACTGCTCACGCCAAAAGGCCTGCGTTCGTTATCCCCGAAAAGCGGAGGCTACAACCCAATGTATGTAGGGCAGCAGGCGCAGCGCGACTATGCTTACCATCAAGGCACGGCCTGGCCATGGCTGGGCGGGTTTTATATGGAAGCTTGCCTGAAGCTTTATAAGCGTACACGGCTAAGCTTCATAGAGCGCCAGATGGTGGGGTATGAGGACGAGATGAGCTGCCATGCGCTGGGCACGATATCCGAGCTCTTCGACGGCAACCCGCCATTCCACGGGCGCGGAGCCATGTCGTTCGCAATGAATGTTGCTGAAGTTTTGCGTACACTGAAGCTGTTGGAAAAATATACCTATCAAAAATAACGCCGGGCATCTGGCGCCTCCGCCCCCGGAGCGCGCCGGTGCCGGGCGCTAAACGGAATAAGACTATGAAAGTACTAATGTTTGGATGGGAGTATCCCCCTCATGTATATGGCGGACTCGCCACAGCCAATTACGGAATATCCGAAGGCCTCCATGCACAGGGCGACATGGATATCACCTTGTGCCTGCCCAAGCCGTTCGGTGACGAAAGCCGCAATGCATGCCGCATCGTTGCCATGAATGCGGTGCCGATAGCATGGCGCGATGTGGACTACGACTATGTGAAGCAGCGTGTAGGGAATATCATGGAGCCTGAGTATTACTACCGTTTGCGCGAGCATATCTATGCCGATTTCAACTATATGAATGTGAACGACCTCGGGGCGATGGAGTTTGCCGGCGGTTATCCGGGCAATCTGCACGAGGAGATTAATAATTACTCGATTATTGCCGGGGTCGTGGCGCGCACAGAGGAGTTTGACATTATCCACGCACACGACTGGCTGACATATCCGGCCGGTATACATGCCAAGATGGTGAGCGGGAAACCGTTGTGCATCCATGTGCATGCCACCGATTTCGACCGTTCGCGCGGCAAGGTGAACCCCACCGTGTTCGGCATAGAGAAGAACGGCATGGATCAGGCCGATTGTATCATGTGTGTATCGGAGCTGACGCGGCAGACCGTGATTTACCAGTATCACCAGGACCCGCGTAAGGTGTTCACCGTGCACAATGCCGTTTATCCGCTGAAACAAGAATATCAGGACATACCGCGCCCCGACCATTCGCAGAGGGACAAGGTGGTGACTTTCCTCGGCCGGATTACGATGCAGAAAGGCCCCGAGTATTTTGTCGAGGCAGCCAACATGGTGCTCCACCGCACGCGCAATGTACGCTTCTGCATGGCGGGCAGCGGAGATATGATGGATGCCATGATTTACCTGGCTGCCGAACGGGGCATAGCCGACCGTTTCCATTTCCCGGGATTCATGCGCGGCAAACAGGTGTATGAATGCCTGAAGGATTCCGATGTCTACGTCATGCCGTCGGTCAGCGAGCCGTTCGGCATCTCCCCTCTCGAGGCAATGCAGTGCGGCACCCCATCGATTATCTCGAAACAGAGCGGTTGCGCGGAGATACTTAATAATTGTATCAAGGTAGACTACTGGGATATACATGCGCTGGCCGATGCCATCTACTCCATCTGTGCCAACGACAGCCTGTTCGGCTACCTGCAGGAAGAAGGCAAGAAAGAGGTCGACCGGATAACATGGGAAAAGGTGGGTGCATGGATTAAGGAACTGTACCTGCGCACGCTTGGCTGGGAACACTAATAAACATTACTATAAAAAAACGAAGAATTATGAAAACGATTTGCTTATATTTCGAGATACATCAGATTATCCATCTGAAGCGCTACCGCTTTTTTGATATCGGTACCGACCATTATTACTATGATGATTACGAGAATGAACGCACCATCAACGATATAGCGGAGCGTTCATACATGCCGGCTCTCAATGCTCTGGGCGAGATGATACGGGAGAACGGCAACTATTTCAAGGTGGCTTTTTCCATATCGGGCGTGGGCATGGAGCAATTGGAGATGCATGCCCCACAGGTGTTGGAGAAGTTGCAGGAGCTGAACAGCACCGGCTGCGTGGAATTCCTGGCCGAACCTTATTCGCATGGGCTCTCTTCGCTTGCCAACGAGGAAACATTCGCTGCGGACGTGAAGAAGCAATGCGCGAAGATAGAGGAATACTTCGGGAAGAAGCCAACTGTAGCCCGCAACTCATCGCTGATATACAGCGACGATATCGGCAGCCAGATGGCATCGCTGGGTTTCGTGGGCATGCTCACTGAGGGGGCCAAACACGTGCTGGGATGGAAATCGCCCCATTATGTTTATAATTGCAGCAGTGCGCCCGGCCTGAAGTTGCTGTTGCGCGACATAAAGCTGAGCGACGATATCTCCCTGCGCTTTAATAACAGCGACTGGGACGGTTATCCGCTTTTTGCCGACAACTATATAAATGAAATAGCGAAGTTGCCGGAAGAGGAGCAGATTATCAATATCTTCATGGAGTTGTCGGCGCTTGGCATAGCCCAGCCGCTTTCTTCGAATATCCTCGAATTCTTCAAGGCGCTCCCGGCATGTGCCAGGCAGAAAGGGATTACGTTTGCTACGCCTACGGAAGTGTGCAAAATGGCAAAGAGCGTTGGCAGTCTTGATGTGCCGGACACCTTGTCGTGGGTCGACGAAGAGCGCGATGCCAGCAGTTGGTTAGGAAATGCCATGCAGCGCGAGGCGTTCGACAAGCTTTACAGTGTTGCCGACCGCGTCCGCATAGCCAATGACCCGCGCGTCAATCAGGATTGGGATTATCTGCAGGCTTCCAACAACTTCCGTTTCATGACGACAAAGCCGAGCAATGTAGGGCTCGACAGGGGCATTTACAGCGACCCGTTTGATGCTTTCACCAACTACATGAATATTCTGGGCGACTTCATCAACAGGGTGAACAGCTTGTACCCCGACGATATTGATAACGATGAACTGAACGGCCTGTTGACCATCATTAAGAATCAAGGGGACGAGATAGAGATGAAGGATAAGGAAATAATCCGCCTGAAAACCAAGCTTGAGAAGATACAGGTGGCCGAAACAAAATTGAAGGCTAAGGCCGTTAAGGCAAAAGCTGCTGCCTCGAAGAAGCCGGCAGCCAAGGATATTTCCGGAAAGGCGCCTGCTGAAAAGAAGGAAGAAGCGAAATAGGCAATGGCAGGAATATGCAGCCCTTTTAATCTGGTTCCGGGATAAGGAACCTACTTTGAAAACAGGCCGGAAACAATTCTGGCTGCTTCCCCCTCCCTCAATATACCCGCAGCACCATGTCTTCCATGTTGAAGATGACCTTGCGGAATTGTGTCCATAGGGGCATGCCCAAGCGGTTGTCGAAGTGTAGGGAGGTGTAGAGCGAGACAGGGGTTTGGGCGAGGGTGTTGCCGATGCGGATGTCGAAGTCGGGGATGTGATGCTCGGTGGTGCGTGTCGTCCCGCCGAGAGTTTCCAGCACCACGTGCGACTTTTTTGCCGTGGCAACCTCGCTTTCGTGGCGGGCGCAGTAGGTGGAATCGAGCGAACTGAATGACGAACCGAAATCGGGTATGGCGGTCAGTGCCTCTCCGAGGTGGCGGAACTGTAGCAGCAGTTGCTTGCTTGTTACGGCATAACAGAGGTTGGGCTCTGCCTCGTCGCGGTCGGTCCGTTGGCGTATCACCTTGTCTTTGAAGTCGATTTCCACGTTGCGCAGTGCCTCCAGCAGCGGCAGTCCGAGGATGGCGCGGTTGTGGTCAAGGTGTTGCCCATACCCCTCGCCGGTGTCTTCGGTGTTTTTGACGACGGCGAACGGCATATTCCTGATGGTCAGGCTGCCCAGCCGCAACGTATCGGCAATAGCCAGTTGGGTGCTGATGCAGTTGTCGGCATCGGCGGTTCCGTGTACAGGCAACAGGCGCAGCCCCAGCCGTTCCGCCTCGTCTTGGCGGACGATGTTCAGCGTCGACCCCGTGTCAAGCATATACTTAGCCGTACGGCCGTTGGCCGCCGCAACGATGCTCACGGCTGCGGAGCGGTTGCCGGTAGGGCCGATGGAGTCAAGGTGGAAAGGTATTTCCACGCCCGCCCCCCTCTTCTTAATCTTCATCGGGTAAGCAGCCAGTTGCCGGTATAGCAGCATGTAGTCGCGGTGCAGCTGGTTGGCGTCGCGGCTTAATGTCCTGGCTGCCCGTCCGTAGTGTCCCGCCATGCTTTGGTTGCGTGCCAGTTCAAAGGTCATCAGGCGTATTTCCGCACTGTCCATCCTGTGGCCGTGCTTCCTGAGCAGGCGCTTTATGGATTCCACCGCTCTCCGTTTCCGTCCGAAAGCATCGTCGGTCAGCGCCCGTGCGAAGTCGCGGACGTATGGCGACAGTTCTTTGCGTTGTTGCCGATACACCCTGTTCAGCTCGAACCACCGGCTCCCGGCGATGCACTCCCGCGCCACGCTGTCGGCCGGCCAGGCGTACAGCTGCGCGGCATACAGCAGGGATACGATGACGAAAAGCGGTTTTATCATGCTGCAAATTTACATAAAACCGCCGTAACGCACGAATAATCCCGGCGGATTAACGCAATTTGATGCTGTCCGCCAGTTTGTATGTATCTTGCAGCGAATGCAGGTCCGATAGGTTGCGGTGCAGTGCGCCTTTCTCCGTTGCATGGACGAAAGCCGCTATCTCGTCGTAATATCCTTGCGTATACACTTGGTTGTTTGCCGGCGCCGGCGTGAAGTTATTGCGGTTGTAGAGATATTCTACGGTTCTGGGGCGGGGGAAAACTTTCTCTAACGGGATGCCGAAGGCAGAGGGCTGTTTGGGGGTATAGGTCAGCTCTTCCATTTGGCGGAGCCTGTAAACACCCGCCTGCGTGTTTACCTTCAGCGTCTCTTGGGCATCCGTCCACGTGTAGCCGGTAGAAAGTTCGAGCGTACCCGTAATGCCGCTGTGCTCCAGCATCAGGAGCACACAGCCTTGCTGCACCTCCCTGCAGGCCAGCACCCGTGCCTCTCCGAACAAATACACGGCGAGGTCGAGCGGGTGGATGTATAAGTCGGACAAGGTGTCGCCTTCTGGATAAGGGCCGGTAAGGTAGTGCAGGTCGTAACTGATGAGCCGTTCCTTTGCCAGCCGTTTCTTCAGCAGCCGGATGCAAGGTGCGTAGCGTTTCTGCAGGCCGGCCTCCACGACGGGCGAACCGTACAGGCGTTGCTTGTCGATGAGCGCCTGCAGTTCTTGCAGCGTGGCGCAGGGCGGTTTCTCGATGAACAAGCACTTCCCGCTGTGCAGCACCTGCGAGGCAATGCTGAAATGAGCCGGCGGGGCTGCCGCCACGAAGACGCCTTTCACGCCGTCGTCGTTCAGCACCTCGTCCAGTGCCGCCGTCGCTTTCACGCCCGGGAATTTCAGTCCAATCCTCCGTGCTTTCTCTTCCGATGTGCAGCAGATGTACTTCAGCGGCACCTGCATGTGGTGTAATACGGGATAAAGGTTGGTCAGGCTGTGCTGCCCGATTCCTACGAAAGCGTATTGCCCGGTGCACCTGTCTGAAAGGTAGCGGTAGGCACGCAGCTGTTTGTATCTGTTGATGAGCAGTTGTATCATGGGCATATCTCCTTTAAATGTTGTCTGTATGTCTTCCGCGGGTCGGCCGTCCATTGGTAGCTGCCGTAACACTTCTCTATCAGCCGTTTGGGCAGCAGCCGTTCCAGGTTGCGCACGAGGATGATGTCGTATTTCCGGTGGAAGTTAATCCAGCATCCGTTGCAGTGCTTGGAATAGTGGCATTGTATCTGCTGTGTTCCGCGGCTGTTGAAAATCTCGTCGAGCGACTGTTCGTGGATGTTCCCCAGTATCACGCCGAGGTTCTGGCACAATGGCACGTCGCCGTTCGAGTGGATGACCAATGAGCTGAAGATGCTTTGGCAGCGCAGCTTCAGGCGCCCGTTCCTCCATTCGTCATAGAGCGCCGTGAAGTCGTAGTTCTCCGCGGTATCGTGGATGTTCGCCGGTATCCGGCTTACGTAGCTCCCGGTGTCGGCGGCGAGCAAGTCGCCGGTGGTGTCGAAGAACGACATCGTGCCGTAGATGCCTATCCGCACGTCGATACGGTAACGCTTGGCTACGTCGATGACATGCTCCATGTCGTCGAACGTGTTCCATGGCGAGAGGCAGAACATCAGCGACAGCGGCACCTCGCCTTTCAGTGCTTCCACAACCTGGATTACCCTCCCGTAGCCGTCTACTCCGCGCATCTTCGAGTAAGCCGCCCTGTCGCCGTCGAGCGACACGTAGAGGTGGCAGGGGCGGTATAGCCTTACGGCCTCGATCACTTTGCGCGGGGCGAGGCAATTGGAGAGCAGGGTATAGTTGGGGTGGTGTTGCCGGAACCATCCCATTATCTCGCCGGCTTGCGGATGGAGGACGAACTCGCCGCCTTCCAGTCCGACCACCGTCCGCGGGGTGATGCATTTACTTTCCATTATCTTCTGTATGTGGCCAAGCGAGAGGTGTTCGGGTTTTTTCTTCCAGATGGAACAATGTTTGCACCTCGACTGGCATGCGGTGGTGGAATAAATCATCAGCTGGCTGAGTTTCTTGTGTTCCGGCCGCATGATGTTGTTCAGATACAAGAGTCCGTTGTGGACGTAATCGCGAATACTGTACATGGTCTGTTTATTACAATTGTCGGGCTTTTTTGCCTTCTACCTATATAGATAGGGCTTGTAATAAAAGACTGCACCGGAAAACGGGCGGAGAGGGGAGATTTTACCAACTGAAGCGCAGGCCGGCGGGCAGCGTCAGCACGAGCGGGTGTTCCGTGCGGTATGTGGCTGCGTTGCTGCCATTGCCGAAGAAATACTGCAGGCTCGGTTCCACGAAGAAGCCGATGCTTGGTGTGAAGTGGTACTGCGCACCGAAACCGATGCCGGCTGACCATTGGCGGCGCGGCATGAAGTGCTCTGTCGACTGGCTTTGCAGGTTGTTTTGCAGGCAGTATCCGGTGGTGAGCGTAGAGCGGAGGGGCAGCTCCAGCATGACGCCGGCCGAGGTGTAGAGGCTCCATCGCGGTCGGCTCCACAACCGGTAAGAGGCTTTCAGCGGTATGCCCATATAGCGTACCTTCTGTGTCTCTTCGATGTAGTCGGCTCCCCCGCCCGTCTGGAATTCTGACGTAAGCTGCGTATAGGTGAGCCCGGTTTCCAGCCCTATCCGGCTGCCCACCTGGTATTTCAGTGCCAGCGAATAGGTGATGGGCATCCGGTGCCTTGCGCTCTGCACAATCCGTCCGCCGTTCTGCGGCATATTGCTTTGTGCGATTTTCATCATCATGTCGCCCGTCTCGTGCGGTATGTTGTCTTTGTTGGCAATCAGGTAGTGCAGGTAGTCGTGCCAGTTGTCAATCTTCAGCAGCCGGGGCGTAGGCGATTCGGGGTCATCGACTATCGACCCGAGGTGCTCCTCTACATACAGCGATCTGGGCTGGTGGGGGTGTACGCTTTGGTTCATCTGCCCTGCGTATGCCAGCTCCACCGACCATTTTGCCGTTTCTTCCTTCCCACCGGCCGGTATGTCCGGGCAGAGGCCGGCCCATGCGGGGCCGTGCTCCGGCGGTTGCGGCAGTGTAGCGGTGGTGTTTTGTGTCGTGTCTGTATGTTCCCCGTGTGCAGTCATGCGGCTGGCCGTATCGGCAGGCACGGCGGAGCCTGTGCAGTACCCGGTCAGTTGGTGCAGTGTATCCCTGACGGTTGCTGCATATTGCCGGTACCTTGCCTTTCCGGTGGGCGTTCCGGTGGTTTCGGCAGCTGGTCTTCCGCCTTTCGCCGTCTCTTGCTGCTTGGCAGAGGCCGGCCTGCCCCGGTGTATGCCCGGCTCGGCGCCTTGTTTCCTGAACAGGTAGAGCCCGAGCGGGATGAGCAGTGGCACGGCGAACAGCATCCAATACTTTGACAGCATCCTGCGCAGCATTTTCTTGGCACGGTACAGCTGCGAGGACGAGGAATGGGGCTCGATGCCTAATATCCCGGCGATTTCCTTATGCGACAGCCCTTCGAGTACGGACAGCTTGAATACCTTGCGGTAGCCTTCGGGGAGTTGCTCCACCATCGACAGCATGTCCTCTATAGTCACTTCTCCCCCGGTTTCTCCCCCGGTTTCGTCCGCCGGTATGTCGTCGGCGGCAGTGGGGAGCGACACGAGCATGGGATTGTTGTTCCCTTCTTTATACTTTAGTGCCACGTTGATGACGATGGAGGTCAGCCAAGCCCCGAACTTATCCGGGTCCTTAAGGCTTCCAAGCGATGAGAAAGCCAAGATGAAAGCGTCGTGCACCAAGTCTTCGGCAATAGGGTTGTTGTCGACTATTCTGCGGCATACTCCTGTCATCCTGTGCGAGTATGCCCTGTACAGGCTGTCGAGTGCCTCCTTGTCGCCCCGCTTCCCTCGTTCTATGAGTTGTTTCATTTCCATGCAAACCCTGTTCTCTTTATAGAGAGAGATAGGGAAGGGAGGAAAAGACTGCATGAGGAAGGCGGATTTTTTCATCGCTTTCGTTATTTTTGTGTGCAAAGGTACTTTTTTTTCCGTAAAAAAAAGAAAAAGATTGCTGTCCTAAAGGCAAGCGGTGGGCAGCAGGCGGATAA
>DBRC01000022.1:60870-80796 GCA_002305505.1 Prevotella sp. UBA1378
GCTTTCCCTTATGCCCTTACTGCATACTTAATTACTTATCCCGGACTTGGGTCTTCCATCTTTACTGCGGAACTTAATTGTTTACCCCGCTCCCGGATTGTAAAGATGTTGCCAGTAAGACATTAAAACGCAAAATCCATACGGTTTTCCGGCCGGGCGGAAAAGGAATCGGAATGCCGGCCTCCAGACGGGGGGTAAAATAAAACCGCATGAAGGAAATGCTGTCGCAGCAGCATTCCCTTCATGCGATTCCGTATTGTTGTGCCTGCGCTGTGTTATGCGTCGATGTTAGCGTAAGTGGCATTCTTCTCGATAAACTCGCGGCGTGGCTCCACGTCGTCGCCCATCAGCATGGAGAAGATTTCGTCGGCCTCGGCGGCGTTCTCTATGCTCACCTGCTTCAGCAGGCGGTTGTCGGGGTTCATGGTGGTTTCCCAGAGCTGTTCGGGGTTCATCTCGCCAAGACCCTTGTAACGCTGTGTGTGCAGGCCCTTGTCGTCGTCGTTGCCGTCCAAGTATTTGTCGATGAAGGCTTGCCGCTGCTGTTCGCTGTAGCAGTATTCGCTCACCTTCTTGTAGGTGCACTTATAGAGCGGCGGCGTGGCGATGTAAAGATGCCCTTCCTGTATCACCTTGGGCATGAAGCGGTAGAAGAGCGTCATGATGAGCGTGTCGATGTGTGAACCGTCGACGTCGGCGTCGGTCATGATGATGATTTTGTCGTAGCGCAGCTTGTCCACATTGGCTTCGCGGTCGCCCTCGCCGTCTACGCCGAAACGCACGCCGATGCTTTGGATGATGTTCATGACCGACTCGGCCTCGAACACGCGGTGCCACTGCACTTTCTCCACGTTCAGGATTTTTCCGCGCAGCGGCAGGATGGCCTGGAAGTGGCGGTCGCGCCCTTGCTTGGCCGAACCACCGGCCGAGTCGCCCTCGACGAGGAATATCTCGCAGTCTTTCGGATCCTTATTCGAGCAGTCGGCCAGCTTGCCCGGCAGCCCGCCTCCCGTCATCGGGTTCTTGCGCTGCACGCTCTCGCGTGCCTTGCGCGCCGCAATGCGTGCCGTTGCAGCCAGCACCACTTTATCGCATATCTGCTTGGCTTCTTTCGGATGCTCCTCCAGATAGTAGGTAAGGGCTTCGCCCACGGCCTGCTGCACGGCTCCTGTCACCTCGCTGTTGCCCAGCTTGGTCTTGGTCTGGCCCTCGAACTGCGGTTCGGCCACTTTGATGGAGATAACGGCGGTGAGCCCTTCGCGGAAGTCTTCGCCCGCAATCTCTATCTTTGCCTTCTCAATCTGCTTGGCGATGGTGGGCTCGGCGTCGGCGTATGCTTTCAGCGTGCGCGTAAGGGCCATGCGGAAGCCTGTGAGGTGCGTGCCGCCCTCAATGGTGTTGATGTTGTTCACGTACGAGTGGATGTTCTCCGTATAGTCGGTGTTGTACATCACGGCCACTTCGATGGGGATGCCTTGCTTCTCGGTCTTCAGGTAGATGACATCGTCGAACAGGTGCTGGCGGTGGCGGTCGACGTAGCGCACGAACTCTTTCAGCCCGTCCTTGGCATGGAATACCTCCTGCCTGGTGTTGCCTTCCTCGTCGGGGCGCTTGTCGGTGAGCGTAATGGTGATGCCGGCGTTCAGGAATGCCAGTTCGCGCATGCGCTTGGCTATGATGTCGTACCTGTATTCGGTGGTGGTGAAGATGGCCGGGTCGGGCCAGAACTGCTGGCGGGTGCCGCGCAGCTCGGTCTCGCCTACCACTTTGACGGGGTAGAGCGCCTTGCCTCTTTCATACTCCTGCTGGTAGATTTTCCCGTCGCGGAACACTTGCGACAGCATGTGCGAAGAGAGGGCGTTGACACAGCTGACGCCTACGCCGTGCAGTCCGCCGGACACTTTGTATGAGCCTTTGTCGAACTTGCCGCCAGCATGGAGCACTGTCATCACCACCTCGAGGGCCGACTTGTGCAGTTTCTTGTGCTCGTCGACGGGGATTCCCCGGCCGTTGTCCTGCACGGTAATCGAGTTGTCTTCGTTGATGGTTACCTCGATGTGGGTACAGTAGCCGGCCATGGCTTCGTCGATGGAGTTGTCCACGGTCTCGTTCACGAGATGGTGGAGGCCTTTTTCACTTATGTCGCCGATGTACATGGCGGGGCGCTTGCGCACGGCTTCCAGTCCTTCGAGCACTTGGATGTTGCTCGCGGAATAGTTACTTTCTTTATTCAGTTCTTCTGCCATTTCTGTTGTTAGTCTTTATAGCATGCAAAGTTACTAATTTTTTGTGACTTAAACGAATGTTTTCCAGCTAAAAATTCGGGCAAAAACGGGGGTGCCGTTTGTGTGGGGCGCATGCAAAAAAATAGCCGCAACCCTTTTGGGGCTGCGGCTCTGCGTATGTGGTTATTCCTTATCCCAGCTTATTGATATGGATGGCAAGGCTCGACTTCAGGTTTGCGGCCTTGTTCTTGTGGATGATGTTGGTTTTGGAGAGCTTGTCCAGCATCTTCTGTACGCTCGGATACAGCTTCTCAGCTTCATTCTTGTCTGTCAGCGCGCGCAGCTTGCGTACGGCATTGCGCATGGTCTTTGCATAATAGTGGTTATGCAGCGCTTTCTTCTTGTCCTGACGGATTCTTTTGATTGATGATTTGTGATTTGCCATCTTTGTTATTCTTCTTTTTATTCTTTTGTAGTCCCTAGCAGAATCGAACTGCTCTTTAGAGAATGAAAATCTCTCGTCCTAACCGATAGACGAAGGGACCGTGGGTTGGTTTAGCGGATGCAAAGGTACGGCAAATATTTAAATCCACAAAATTTTATCGAAGAAAAATTCGGGATTTTGATGATTTTTATATATTTTGCCGTAACTTTGCGCTGTATGTTGGCAAAAACCCAGGCAATTGTGCTGCATTCTTTCA
The DNA here is from genome assembly GCA_002305505.1 of Prevotella sp. UBA1378. GTDB lineage: Bacteria > Bacteroidota > Bacteroidia > Bacteroidales > Bacteroidaceae > Prevotella. Next base: position 63,797 of record DBRC01000022.1, read on the forward strand.
AGTATGGGGAGAACAAGGTGATTGTTGAGCTCTTTACGCGCACCCACGGTAGGCTGTCGTTTATCGTGGGCATTCCGGCGTCGGGCAAGGGGCGCGTCAGGAAGCAGTATTTCCAGCCGCTGTCGATGATTGAGCTGGAGGCCGACGTGCGGCCGAGGGCAAGCCTGCAGAAAATAAAGGATGTGCGCATGGCGTATGCCTTTTCGTCGATACCGTTCGACCCGCACAAGTTGGGCATATCGCTCTTCGTGGCCGAGTTTCTCTGTTATGCGTTGCGTTCGGAGCAGCAGAACGTGCCGCTGTTCGAGTACATCAGCGACAGCATCCTGTGGCTCGACAATTGCCGGGGCAGTTTTGCCAACTTCCACCTGGTCTTCCTGATGAGGCTTTCGCGCTTCTTGGGCTTTTACCCCAACCTCGACGATTATGCCGAAGGCGATTACTTCGACATGCGGCAGAGCTGCTTCTGCATGCAGCCTCCCCTGCATCGCGACGTCCTGCCCCCGCAGGAGGCTTCGGTCATCCGCATACTGATGCGCATGGATTATGCCACGATGCACCTTTACCGTATGTCGCGCGGGGAACGCAACCGCTGCGTCGAGGCGATGGTGCTTTACTACCGCCTGCATCTGCCGGGCTTTTCAGAGCTGCGCTCGCTCCCGATATTGCAGGAGCTGTATCAGTGAGCGGCTTGAGGTCCGGGTGGAGGCGGGCGGCAGGGGTCAAGTGAAGCTGATGATGCCCTGCACGGCGTCGTGCGGCTCGTCGGCCGGTTTGGCTGCCGGTATGTCTTCGCCGCAGGCCCGGCTGTGTATGCCGTCGAGTATTTCGCGCGTGCGTTTATATGTGGGTGTCGACTCCACGGCCGAGATGACGTCGTCGTTGTCGAGGTCTTCGGGGCGGAAGAGGTAGATATGCGGGCGCCGCTTGTATTTCCTGTTGCTGCCGTCGTTGCCGTAGTAGTGGCCGCGGCGCTCGATGCGCTGGGCTTCCTTCTCTTGCGCTTCTGCCAAGCGGTTGGCTTCCTCCTGCGAGTGTTTCTGGAGATGGGTGCTCATGCCGTCGACATTGCTGATGCCGAAGCCGGTGGCGAGGATGGTCACTTTCACCTTCTTGCCCAGTTCGGGATCGGTGGCGAGGCCCCATTTTATTTCGAAGTCTCCGAACTTTGCCATGAAGTCGTTCACGTCGTTCATTTCTTCCATCATCAGCGAGTCTTTACCGTCCTTTGTGCCGGCAAACGAGATGGAAAGCAGTATCTTGCGCGAGTTGAACACGTCGTTGTCGTTGAGCAGCGGCGAGTTGAGCGCGTCTTCGATGGCTTTCTTCACGCGGCCTTCGCCTTCGCCGTAGCCGGTAGACATGATGGCCACGCCGCCGTCCTTCAGTACGGTTTTCACGTCGTTGAAATCGAGGTTGATAAGTCCGTGCACGGTGATAATCTCGGCAATCGACCTTGCCGCCACGCTCAGTGTGTCGTCGGCCTTCCCGAAGGCGTCGAGCACGGTCAGCTCGGGGTAGATTTCGCGCAGGCGCTCGTTGTTGATGACGAGCAGTGCGTCTACATGTTTCGACATCTCCTCCACACCGTCGAGGGCTTGGTCGATTTTACGGTCGCCTTCGAAGCGGAAGGGGATGGTGACGATGCCTACGGTGAGGATGCCCATCTCCTTGGAGACACGGGCGATGACCGGCGCCGCGCCCGTGCCGGTGCCGCCGCCCATGCCGGCGGTGATGAAGGCCATGCGGGTGCCGTCGCTGAGCATGCGCTTGATGTCTTCGATGCTCTCTTCGGCTGCTTGGCGGGCTCTCTCGGGTTTGTTGCCGGCTCCGAGCCCTTCTTTGCCTAACTGCAGGTGTACCGGTACGGGACTGTCGTTCAGCGCCTGGTTGTCCGTGTTGCAAAGCACGAACGTCACGTCGTGGATGCCTTCGCGGTACATGTGGTTCACGGCGTTTCCGCCTCCGCCGCCTACGCCGATTACCTTGATGATGCTATGCTCCTTTTCGGGCTCGCCGAAATCCAGGATGTCGGGGGTGTTATTATAGTCTGCCATAACTTCTTATTCTTTTTGCTGATGGTTTTACTGGGGTTACTCTAATTGGTGAAAGGCGGGGCTGGGTTATTCGTCCTCGATGATGGTCTTGCCGAATTTCTTGATTCCCGTAAGCGCCTTGTTCCACAGGCTGTTCTTCTTCCTTTCCTCGGCGAGGCGGAGCCTTTCGGCCTCTTCCTCTTCGCGGGCGATGCGCTCCTCTTCTTCTTTCTTGCGGCGGGCTTCTTCCTCGGCGCGCTTTATCTCCTCGGTGGTGCGTACCACGCCGGCCGGTGTCTCGGTTGCTTGCCGCGGCGGGCGCTGTTCGGGCGAGGCCGCTGCGGGGGCGTGGCTGCCGAAGAGGTCGCCGTTGGGGTTGATTTCACTGCCGGCGCAGTTGATGTCGCCCTTGGCCAGCAGGCCGAGCACGGTGTTCATCGTGCCGTTCTTCGCCGTTATTTCGGGGTTGCTTGCGGTGATGGTTTGTGTAACAAACTTGGCTATGCGTATCTTGTCGATGTGCGTATAGTTCTGGAAGGCCTTCTCGATGTTCTTCATGTTCGAGCCTCCGCCCGTAAGGACCAGCCCGCCTAAGAGGGTGTCGTAATATTCCGACGGGATCTGGTACCATACGTTCACGATGATTTCCTCGAGCCGGCCCTCCACAATCTCGATAAACTTGCGGCTTTCTATCTGCCGTTCGCTGTCGATAGAGTATTTCAGGTTGTTGTCGATTTCATTGTTGTCGGTATAGGCGTTGCCGTATTTGAGCTTCATCTTCTCGGCGTCGCTCTCCTCCATCTGCATCGAGGCGATGTCTTTTGTGATGTTGTTGCTCCCTAAGGGGATAACGGCCAGGTGGCGGAGGAGGTTCTTGCTGTATACCGAAACGGTGGTGGTGTCGGCGCCGATGTCGATCAAGGCGCAGCCCGACCGCTTCTCGGCCTCTGTCAGTACGCTGTCGGCCAGCGCGAGCGGCGCAAGGTACATCTCGGCCACGTTGATGCCGGCTGCCTCGAAGCATTTGTTCAGGTTCTTGTAGAACGACTTGCGTTCCAGGATGTTGAGGAAGTTGCCTTCCAGGCGGGTGCATTGGATGCCCACAGGGTCGAGCTGCAGCTGCGAGTCCACTCTGTATTCTTGTACGGCGGCGTCGAGGATTTCCTGGTCGGGGTATTTCATGTTGCGGTTGGCATCCATCAGTTCGATGACCATGTTCTGCGTTACCTTGGTTTCCGCCGGCAGGTCTTTTGAGATGACATTCCTGATGCTGCGTATTGATTGCCCGCCCACGCCGACATACACCTGTGTGATTTCCGTCTTCAGCTGTGCTGTCAGTTTCTGGATGATGTTCGTCAGGCACAGGGCAGTTTTATCTATGTTGTATACTACGCCCTTGCGGATGAACGAAGACGATTCTTCCCTCACCACGGCCAGTACTTGGATGCTGCCGTCGAGATTCTTCTTCCCGGCGATGCCGGTCATCTTGGATGACCCGAGTTCAATAGCTACTATAAAATCCTTTGCTGCCATATTTGTTTTAATTCAGTGTTCTTGATTCTTCATTGTTGCTTGGCGGTTCCTCGCTTGCCGGCTTCTTGCTTTCCGGAAGCGGTGCCGGCGCCCCTCTCTTCTTGCAGATAATCTGGTTGTCGAATTCCAGGTTGATGTAAGAGTACTTGTTCCAGCCGGCTTGGCTCAGGCCGTACTTATAGAACTTCTCGAGGCGGTTGAGCTTCTTCCGGACGTTTGTGGGCCGACCCAGGTAGGCTATGTGCTCGCCTACGCGGGGTACGATTTCCAACGAACCGTCGCTTAGCACGTTGATCTGTACGATTTGGTTCTGCCAGAACTTATTGTGCACGATGTGGTTGCTCACACGCATGAGCGTGCCTTTGGCGTAGTTGCGGCTGATGCTCCCGGTGGCGATGATGATGTCGCTCACGTATTTGGTGTTGGGCATGATGCCGCCCCGGTTGTCGACATAGTAGTCGTCGCCGTTGTCGGACTTTACGCGCACGATGGGCATGCGCTGTGTCAGGCTGATGCATACGCGCCCGCTTTGGGTCTTGTAGCATTGTGCATGGTCGACAAACGGGCTCCGTTTCAATATCTCCTCTATCTCGCGCGTGTTGATGGCTTTCATCGGGCGTTCCAGCGGATAAACCTTCTCGTTCTCCAGTATCCTCTTTATTTCGTTCGCATTGAGAAAGCCGTCCATGATATTGTCCGTGATGTTAATCTTTACTTCCGAGCATACGGTGGCCTTTTCATCGGGTTCGTTAAACGCGGTGACGGCCAACAGCAGGTATACTGAAATGAGGGCATTGACGGTGATGAGCGCGGCTTTCTTCCAGTTCATGTCTTTTTACTTGTTCTGCAGGATCTTGGTTATTTGCGGTACTTGGTTGTCCAGGTCGCCGGCACCTAAGAGGATGAGTACGTCGAAGTTGTGGCTCTTGACGAAAGCAGGCACGTCGGCCGATAGTATCATCTGTTTCTCTACTCCCGGTTTCAAGTTGTCGTAGATGAGCTGCGGGCCGACACCGGGTATCGGTTGTTCGCGGGCAGGATATATTTCGGTCAGGACGACCTCGTCCAGCAGGCTCAGTGCCTCGGCGAACTCTTTATAGAAGTCGCGTGTGCGGGTATAGAGGTGGGGCTGGAATATCGCCGTTATCTTCCGGTCGCGGTACAGTTCGCGCATGCTCTTGGCGCTTTGGTAGATTTCCTTGGGATGGTGGGCATAGTCGCTGAGGAACACCAGCTTGTCGGTCCTGATTTTGTAGTCGAAGCGGCGGTCGACGCCTCCGTAGGTTTTCATCCCGTAGCGCAGTTCGTCGGCGGTGCAGCCGTTGAGCTGGGCCATGGCCATGGCTGCGATACTGTTTTCGATGTTGATGGGGACGGGCTGTCCCAAGGAGATGTCTTTGACATTCCCGGCGGGCGAGATGAAGTCGAACGTGATTTCCCCATTGCCGATGCGTATGTTTTCCGCATGGAAATCGCCTTCGTCCAGGGCATAGTCGTAGCGCTTAACGCCCTCTTGCAGCGATTCTTTCATCTCCAGTCCCTTGTGTACGATGAGTGCGCCGCCCGGCTGTATCAGCCCGGTGTAATGGCGGAAGCTCTCCAGGTAGGCCTCTTTTGTGCCGTAAATGTCGAGGTGGTCGGGGTCGGTAGCGGTGACGACGCTCATCCACGGGCGCAGCCAGTGGAAAGAGCGGTCGAACTCGTCGGCCTCGATTACGACGTAATCGCTGTCGCTTAGGATATAGTTCGTGCCGTAATTCTTAGAGATGCCGCCCAGGAAGGCGTTGCAGTCGAGATGGCTTTGGTGCATGATGTGGGCGCACATGGTAGACGTCGTGGTCTTGCCGTGCGTACCGGCGAAGCAAAGGCCTTTGTGCGAGCGGGTGAGCGTGCCCAGCACTTGTGCCCGTTTCTCTATCTCAAAGCCGTTCCGGCGGAAGTAAAGCAGTTCTTTGTGATCGTCAGGAATGGCCGGCGTGTAGACGACGAGGCACGATTGCGGCTTTTTGCATGCGTGTGGAATCTCGTCAATGTTCTCTTCGTAATGAATCAGCATGCCCTCTTTCTCCAGCTGGCGGGTAAGGGTGCTGGCGGTTTTGTCGTATCCGCCCACTACCATGCCTTTGCTGATGAAGTAGCGGGCGATGGCGCTCATGCCGATGCCGCCTGCCCCTATGAAATACACAGCTTTGATATCTTTCAGTTCCATTGTTCTTTCTTCGTTGCGTTTGTTGTTTGCGGGCTGTTACATAGCCTCCGCCAGCTTTATCACTTCGTCGGCGATGATACCGGCTGAGCCGGGTAGGGCCAGTTTCAGTACATTCTCGCCCAGGCTCCTCAGCTTGTCCCCGTCCCTTACGGTGTCCAGTGCCAGCGGGATGAGCGTATCGGGGGCATCTGCGTCCTTTACGCAGATGGCAGCGCCTTTGTCGGCCAGTGCCAGTGCGTTTTTGGTTTGGTGGTCTTCGGCCACGTTCGGGCTGGGTACGAGAATCACCGGTTTCCCGATGAGGCAGAACTCGCTGATCGAGCTGGCTCCCGAACGGCTGATGACAAGATCGGCAGCTTTGTAAGCAGCTCCCATGTCACTGATGAAATCCATTACCTTCAGGTTGGGTATATCCTTGCCTTTCAGTTCCCCCATGATGGAGTCGTGATAGTATTTCCCTGTTTGCCAGATGAACTGCACGTCCGAAACGGCTATGGCTCCGAGCTGGCGCAGGACACTCTCGTTGATGGTGCGTGCTCCGAGGCTTCCGCCCACGAGCAGGACGGTCTTCTTGTGCGGGTTGAGCCCGAAATGCTCGCGGGCCTCTTCCTTCGTGATGGTGGTTTCCAGCACGTTCTGCCTTACGGGATTGCCTGTCTTTATGATTTTTGAGGCCGGGAAGAAACGCTCCATGCCGTCGTAGGCCACGCAGATCTTCTCGGCTTTCCTTGCCAGCAGCTTGTTTGTGACGCCGGCGTATGAGTTTTGTTCCTGGAGGAGGCACGGTATGCCCATCGCTGCCGCTTGGTTCAGCGTTGGGCCGCTGGCATATCCGCCCACACCCACGGCAGCCATCGGCTTGAAGTCGCGGAGTATCTTTTTGGCCATGCGCTGGCTTTTCCATATTTTGTAGAGCACTTTGATGTTCCTCAGCGGATTCTTCCGGTCGAAGCCGCAGATAGGCAGGCCCACGATGTCGTAGCCGGCTGCGGGTACGCGCTGCATCTCCATCCGGCCTAATGCCCCCACGAACAGTATTTTTGCATCGGGGCGTTTCGCCTTAATGGCGTTGGCGATGGAAACGGCCGGGAATATGTGGCCGCCGGTGCCGCCGCCGCTGATGATGACTCTTAATTCCTTCTCCATACATTATTATATATAGTATTTTGCAAAAGTAATCATTTTATCTCGTTTCTGCTAATTTTGAGCATTGTTTTTCTGCTGCCTATGGCTTATTTTCCGGTTGGGGCTCTATGTCCTCGTGTTCATATCCTTTCTTTCTGGCGGCAGAGCGGCTGACGCTCAGGATGGCGCCGATGTAAGCACAGTTGATGATGGTGGACGTACCGCCCTTTGAGATGAGCGGAAGCGGCTGTCCCGTCACGGGCACGAACCCCACGGCTACCATCATGTTGAACGTAGCCTGCGTGACGAGCAGCAGCGTGAGCCCCATTGCCAGGAAGGCGGGGAAGTTGTTCTCGCACCTGCTGGCGATGCGTGCCGTCCGGAAGAGCAGGACGATATAGAGGAATGCGACGGCCGTAGCGCCGATGATACCCATTTCTTCGATGATGATGGCATAGATGAAGTCGGAGAATGCCTGCGCGAGGAAGTCGCGTTCGACAGAGTTGCCCGGCCCTTTCCCGATGATGTTGCTTGATACGATTGCGATGTTCGCGTGGGCCACCTGTGCGTCTTTGTCCAAGTCATATTCAGCGGGTGTAATCTCTTTTTTGTCGAAGAATTTAAGGATGCGCCCTTTCCATGTATCGGCCCGGTGCAGCAGTTTCTCCACAGTCCCCTCTTTCTCTTTCGGCAGGTTTGCCGTTTGCTCCGTTTTGTTCAGCTTCGGGTTTTCGGTCCTCGTGTTATCGCCCACGAGGAGGATCGCCGACAAGGAGAAAGCGGCTAATAGCACCAGTGTGCCGATGATTTTACTGATTTGCTTGTAGGGCACGCGGCCGATGAACATCATGAGGATGACAACCCCCAATAGCAGTGCCGCCGTCGACAGATTTTCCAGTCCGATGATGACGACGGTGGGAATCAGCATCCAGTTTATCCACCTGAATGCTTTCTTGTCGGCCCCGTCCTCCCGCTGCGTGGCCCCGAGTATCTGTGCTACGTAGAGCACCATGGTTCCCTTGGCAATCTCCGACGGTTGGAACGTGATGCCGAACAAGTTGATGACGCGGTTGGCCCCGTTGATGGTTTCGCCGCCCACCAGCACCCATAGCAGCGTTACGAAACTGACGATGATGAGCGGCAGCGTCATGATTTTGAAGAACCGGCAGGGGATGTTCAGCGTTACGACGGTGACAAAGAACCCGAAGAGGATCATCACCGTGTGGTAGATGATGGGCGCCGCGTAGTTCTGGCTCTTGTAGGTCAGTCCGCTGGAAGCCGAGAACACCTCTACGATGCTGATCATGCAAAGGAAGAAGAAGATCATCCAGATGACCTTGTCCCCTTTGAATATATTGCCGATTTTCTTCTCCATCCCTGTTATAAGTTTCTTACCAATGTTTTAAACTGTTCGCCGCGGTCCTCCATGTTCTTGAAGAGGTCGAACGAAGCGCAGCACGGGCTCAGCAGCACGGTTTCGCCCGGCATAGCCATTTCGTAGCATGCCGCCACGCAGTCTTTCATCGAGTGGGTGTCGCGCACGGGTATTCCCAGGGCGTCGAAGTTGTCGTGCAACTTCCGGTTGTCCGCTCCCAGGTACACAAGGCCCGAGCATTTCTCTTTCACCAACTGTTTGATGGGCTCATAGTCGTTGCCCTTATCCTTTCCGCCGATGATGAGCACCACCTTCGTCTTCATGCTATCCAGCGCATACCAGCACGCATCGACGTTGGTTGCCTTCGAGTCGTTTACGTAATGCACGCCGCGCACGTCGCACACCTTCTCGAGCCGGTGTTCCACTCCGGGGAAGTCGCTGAGGCTCCGGCGTATCACCTCTTTCTTTATGCCGGCGATGCCGGTAGCTATGCCCGCCGCCAGCGAGTTGTATATGTTGTGCTTTCCCGTCAGGCTCAGTGCCTCCTGTTCCATATTGAACGGTGTAGGCTTTTCGATTTTGTATTGTCCCTCTTCGATGTAGCCTATGCTTCCCTTCTCCTTCAGTTCCGAGAAAGGGCATTGGATGGCGCGGATATCATATTTTTCCAGTTCTCGCTTGATTATGGGGTCGTCGTTCCAGTAGATGAAGGCGTCCTCGGCGGTTTGGTTCTGTATGATGCGCATCTTGGCGTCCACATAGTTCTGCATGCAGTTGTCGTAGCGGTCCAGGTGGTCGGGCGTGATGTTCAGCAGGATAGCGATGTTGGCACGGAAGTCGTACATGTTGTCGAGCTGGAACGAGCTCAGTTCGATGATGTAGTATTCGTGCGGTTCCTCAGCCACTTGCAGTGCCAGTGAGTGCCCGATGTTCCCGGCCAGTCCGGCGTCGTATCCGGCTTCCTTAAAGATGTGGTAAATCAGGCTGGTAGTGGTGGTCTTCCCGTTCGACCCCGTAATGCAAATCATCTTTGAGCTGGTGTACCGCCCGGCAAATTCTATTTCGCTGATGATGCGTATTCCCTTCTGCTTTATCTTAACCACCATGGGCGCCGTATCGGGTATGCCCGGACTCTTGATCACCTCGTCGGCATTCAGTATTTTCTCCTCCGTATGCTGCCCCTCCTCCCATTCTATGTGGCGGTCGTCCAGCATTTTCTTGTACTTTTCATTAATGGCCGACATGTCTGATACAAACACGTCGAACCCTTTTTTCTTGGCCAGCACCGCAGCCCCCGCGCCGCTCTCGCCGGCTCCTAATATTACTATTCTGCTCATACTACAAAAATACTCTTATTCATTTAATCCCTAATCCCTAATCCTTAATCCATTATCTCACCTTCAGCGTGATAATCGTCAGTGCAGCCAGGATGATGGTCACGATCCAGAAGCGGATAGTGATTTTCGACTCGTGGAACGGCCGGTGCGGCCAGCCGCGCAGCAGGTAAGTGCTCGTGGCGTCGAGCTGACTGTCGAGCCGGCGGAACGTGTCATGTATCGGTGTGGCGCGGAACACGCGTACGCGCTTACCCTTGCGTTTCTGCAGCTTGAACCATTGTGTCTGGATAATCACGCTGAGGCTCTCCACGAAAAAGATGCCGCAGAGGATGGGCAGTAGCAGCTCCTTGTGTATGATGACCGCACACACGCCGATGATACCGCCGATGGTCAGCGAGCCCGTATCGCCCATGAATATCTGCGCCGGGTAAGCGTTGTACCACAAGAAACCGATCATCGCCCCCACAAACGCGCAGATGAACACCACCAGTTCCTGCGACCCCGGTATGTACATGATGTTGAAGTAAGCGGCGTAGCCGATATGCGACGACACGTAAGCCAGTATGCCCAATGCCACGCCGATGACAGCCGAGTTGCCCGCGCACATCCCGTCCATGCCGTCGTTCAGGTTGGCCCCGTTCGATACGGCTGTCACTACGATGATGGTCATGATGACGAACAATATCCAGCCGGCCGCCGTCTTGTGCTTGCCGACGAACGACATCACGGCCGAATAGTCGAGGTTGTGGTTCTTCAGGAACGGGATGGTTGTTTTCAGCGATTTCACCGCCTCGCTTTTGTGCTTCACCACCACCTCTTGGTTCTGTTTCTCTATGGATACGTTCTCCCTGACGACGGCGTCGGGGCTAAGATAGAGCACCAGTCCTACGATGAACCCGATGCTTAGCTGCCCCACAATCTTGTATTTCCCCTTCAGGCCCTCCTTGTTCTTCCGGAAAATCTTGATGTAATCGTCGAGGAAACCGAGGAATCCCAGCCACACCGTCGTGATGATCATCAGTATCAGGTAGATGTTGCGCATGCGGCCGAGCAGTAGCACCGGAATCAGTATTGATACGATAATGATGATACCGCCCATCGTGGGCACCCCTTTCTTCTCCACGCCGAACGGGTCGATGGACGCGTCGCGTGCCGTCTCGGCGATGTTCCTGCGTTTCATCCATTTGATGAACTTCTCGCCGAACCACGCCGAGATGACCAGCGAGATGATCAGTGCCAGCAGCGACCGGAACGAGATATACGACCAGATGTGTGCCCCCGGTATCCCGAAATCGTCTAAAAAACGGAACAGATAGTATAACATAGGCTTTTAATTATTGAATATCTCACGTACTACTTCCTTGTCGTCGAAGTGGTGTTTCACGCCCTTCACCTCCTGATAGTCCTCGTGCCCCTTTCCGGCGATGAGCACCACGTCGCCCTTCTGTGCCAGCATGCAGGCCGTGCGGATGGCTTCTTTACGGTCTACGATGCTTACCACCTTCTTCATCTGTTTCGGGTCGAGTCCGGCCAGCATGTCGTTGATGATGTCCTGCGGGTCTTCAAAGCGCGGGTTGTCGCTGGTGATAATCACCCTGTCGCTTTGCTTCGCGGCCTCCTGTGCCATCAGGGGGCGCTTGCCTTTGTCGCGGTTGCCGCCCGCACCGCATACGGTGATCACCTTCCCTTTTCCGTCGAGCACCTCGTGTACGGCGCTGAGCACGTTGGCCAGCGCGTCGGGCGTATGTGCATAGTCGACGACGGCGGTAAAGCCCTCGGGCGAGCGGAGCGGGTCGAGCCGGCCGCTTACGCTTTTCAGCGTGCTCATCACCACGAGGATGTCCTCGGGTTTCTTGCCCAGCATCACGGCGGCGCCGTATACGGCGAGCAGGTTGCTCACGTTGAACTTGCCGATAAACTGCACGCCCACCTCGCGCCCGTCGATGTCAAGGTACATGCCCTCGAAGTGGCATTCGATGATTTTCGCCTTAAAGTCGGCCATCGTGCGCGTAGAGTAGGTCTTCACCTGTGCCTTGGTGTTCTGCACCATCACTGCCCCGTTCTTGTCGTCGGCGTTGGTCAGGGCGAAGGCCGTCTTGGGCAGGCTGTCGAAGAAGGCTTTCTTTGCGTCGCGGTAGTTCTCGAACGTCTTGTGGTAGTCGAGATGGTCGCGTGTAAGGTTGGTGAATATCCCGCCTGCGAAGTGCAGTCCGCCGATGCGCTTCTGTGCGATGGCATGGCTCGAGCACTCCATGAAGGCATATTCGCAGCCCGCGTCGACCATCCGTGCCAGCAGCTGGTTCAGCTCTATGGGGTCGGGCGTGGTATGGTCGGCGGCCGTCTGCTCGCCGTCGATGTAGTTACATACTGTCGAGAGCAGTCCTGCCTTATGGCCGAAAGTGCGGAACATATTATATAATAAGGTGGCGACGGTCGTCTTGCCGTTGGTGCCCGTTACGCCCACCAGTTTCAGTTTCTTCGACGGCTCGCCGTAGAACATCGTGGCCACCTTGCCCACGGCATCTTCGGTCGATGCCGCCTGCACGTAAGCCACCCCCTCGGCCTTCTCCTCGGGCAGCACCTCGCAGAGGACAGCTTTCGCCCCCTGCGCCACGGCCGCCGGTATGAAGCGGTGCCCGTCGGTCTGCGTGCCCCTGATGGCTACGAACAGATGTCCGGGCGCGATGCGCCGCGAGTCGATGTTCACCCCTGTTATCTCCGCCCCGTCATCGCCTATGATGCACAGTGGCTTCACGTTTTTGAGCAACTCGTTCAGTTTCATGTTTCTATCCTTTTTTATTTTCTCATTCCATTATCAGTTCGCACAGGCTCCCCTTCTGTATCACCTTCCCTGCGGCATAGCTCTGGCTCTTCACCTTTCCGCGCCCGCGCAGCTTCACGTTCAGTCCGCGGCTCTCCAGCATGTACACGGCGTCGCGCGCGCCCATGCCGGTCACGTCGGGCGCGATGTTGCCGTAGGTCTGCATCTTCGTCAGGGCCACGTCGTTGCCCTGCCGCGCGGCCTTCCCCCATACCGGGTTGCCGTAGGCGTACGACCCATCCCATTGCGCATCGGTCTTGATACCGAGGTTGCCCAGCACGTAGCTGGCCGCCATCACGTTGCCGTTCTTCACGTCGGGAATCAGCACCGACGATGTGTCGCGCGCATCTTCCACGCTGAGTTTCAGGTGGCGTGCCATCACGCCCTCGGCAATATTGTGGAACACTACACCGCTCATGCCGCCGCCCGATGCCGGCAGCCCCGATTTCTTCAGGCATACGATGCCGCTGTAGCGCGGTGCGTCGGCAGGGAAGAAACCGGCGAAGCTCAGCCAGTACTGTACCGTGCCCGACTTATACCCTCCTGCTCCCTGCGATATCTGCGCCGTTCCCGTTTTCCCGGCTACCTTGAACGATTTGGAGCCGGCCTTCTTGCCCAGTCCCTGGCTTACCACATGCTCCAGTATGGCCTGCATCTGCCTGATGGTCTTGTCCTTGGCAATGTGTGGCTTGATTACCTCGGGCGGGAACTCCATGATGGTTTCCCCGTTCTTCATGATTTTCTTCACGAAGCGCGGGCGCATCATCTTGCCGTTGTTGGCGATGGCGTTATAGAAGGTCACCGTTGATATCGGGGGTATCTGCGTTTCGTATCCGATGCTCATCCATGGCAGCGCCGTCTTGCTCCAGTTCACCCACTGCCCGTGCTTGTTCTTCTTCGGCATGCGTATCTGCGGCTTGGCATATCCCACCAGCGGCAGGTGCAGGTCGCTGGCCAGTCCGGTGCGGTAGATGCCGCGCACAAACTTCTCCGGGTCCTTCCCGTAATGCTCGTCGATGATGCGGCTCACGCCGATGTTCGAACTCACCTCCAGCGAGCGGGGCAGCGATATCACCTGATAGCCGCCCCGGCGCCAGTTGTGGTCCTTCATGTCGCGCCCGTGCATGTTCCATACTCCCATGCCGGTGTCTACCATGTAAGTGGTGTCTACCACCCCGTCGTCGAGCGCCACCATGATCGAGGCCGTCTTGAACACCGAGCCCGGCTCGCGCAGGTCGGCCACGGCGTTGTTCTTTATTTCGCGGTACACCACCTCGCCGTTGTCCAGCGTGCATTTCGTCATGTTCACGATAGCCTTCACGTCGCCCGTAGCCACCTCCATCAGGATGGCCACGCCCAGGTCGCCGTTGATGGCTTTCAGCTCGTCGATGACGGCACGCTCGGCCAGGTCTTGCATGTTCACGTCGATGGTGGTCACGATGTCGGCGCCGTCGATGGGCGGCGTTACCGGTATGTCCATGTATTTATTCAGGATTTTGCGTCGGTGGGTGATGCCGTTGATGCCGCGCAGGATGGAGTCGTGCGACAGCTCCAGTCCGCAGCGTGCCGTGTCCTTGGCTCCGAACATGTCGCCCACGGTACGCTGCGCCAGCGACCCGAACGGGCGGCGGCGGGCGTTGAACTCCTCCCAGTGGAATCCGCCCTTGTATTTGCTCAGGTTGAATACCGGCAGCTGCTTTACCTCGGTGAAGGTGTTGTAGTCGATGCGTTTCTTCCAGATGGGCCAGTTGCGCGCCTGCTTCTTGCGCCCGGCCTCCAAGTGGCGCTTGAAGTCGGCGGCCGACTTTGCGGGGAAAATCTTGTGCAGTCCGGTGCAGATGCTGTCCACCTTTGCCTCCCACAGCGAGTCCTTTTCCTTGCCTCCGGCCATAAAGTCGATGTATACCTTGAATTCGGGTATCGAACTGGCCATCAGCTGCCCGTCACAGCTCAGGATATTGCCGCGTACGGGCTTCACGCTCACGCTGTCGCGCTTCAGCCTGTCGGCCACCTGCGTCCAGTATTCCTTCTGAGTGGTCATGATGACAAAGGCCTTCGCCACGATGGCGATGCCGATGAGCGTAAGCACCAGTGCGATGGCGAAATAGCGCGGCAGGACCTTGTCTCTGTTGAATTTACTCATTTACTTTCCTCTTTACTCCGGTACATTTATTATATAGGGCGGCTGGTCGGCTATGTGCAGCGTGCTGTCCTTGTTCTGTTTCAGCAGCTCCAGTACGCGGCTTTCGCGGCACCGCTCGGTAAGCGTGCTCGAGCTCGAGAGCGCCTTGTATTTGGCGTCCTTCAGCTCGTTTTCCAGTCTGTCGATGGTAATCATGTCCTGTTGGCACTGGTAGCGGAAGGCGATGTAGATGATGGTGAATGCCACGATGAGCACGAACAGCCATATCTGCGAGCGCACGAGCTGGGCGTTCAGTATGTCGCCGCCGAGGATTTTGCGCAGCGACATGGTGGTGCCCTGCCGCGAGTCGTCCTCACGTATGTTCTCCTTTATTTTCCGTATGGCCGCTTTCAGCTGTTCTTCGGCTTCTTCCTCTTCCGTCATTTTCCCGGAGCCCTGCCTGTCCCCGGCTGCCCCGGTGCTTTTCCTTCTGTCCACGGCGTCGGGCTGCTGCCCCTGCGTGGCGGCCGTTTCCTTCCTTATGTCTGCCTCTTGCTCTGCCATATCCCTATCTTTTTTCTGCTATTCTCAGTTTGGCGCTCCTGCTGCGCGGGTTGCGCTCCTGCTCGTCGCTGCCGGGCACGATGACCTTGTTGTTCACGAGGCGGTAGGGGGAGGATATGCGCCCGAAGAAATCCTGTTCCACCTTGCCTTCGGCGTTGCCTGCCTTCATCATGTTCTTTACGATGCGGTCTTCCAGCGAGTGGTACGTGATGACGGACATCCGCCCGCCCGGGCCCAGCAGGGTGGTGGCCCCGAGCAGCATCTCGCGCAGGGCGTCCATCTCGTGGTTCACCTCTATGCGCAGGGCCTGGAACAGTTGGGCTGCCTCTTTCTTCCCGCGTTCGCGGTGGAAGAGCGCCTCTACTGCCCGCATCATGTCGCCGGTGGTGCTGATGCGCTTCGAGGCCCGCGCCTTCGCAATGGCCGCAGCTATGCGGCGCGCGTTCTTCAGTTCGCCGTACAGGTAGAACACGTCGGCCAGCCGCTCTTCGCTGTATTCGTTCACGATGTCGGCCGCCGTGGTGCCCGCCCGCTTGTTCATGCGCATGTCGAGCGGAGCGTCGAAGCGGAAGGAGAATCCGCGCTGTGCGTCGTCGAAGTGGTGGCTCGATACGCCAAGGTCGGCCAGCAGTCCGTCGATGTGGTCGATGCCGTAATAGCGCATCCAGTTTTTCAGGTATCTGAAGTTGCTCCGTACAAAGGTGAAGCCGCCCCCCGCCACCGTCTCGATGTTGCGCTCTGCGTCGGCGTCTTGGTCGAAGCTGAACAGCCGCCCCCCGTCGCTGAGCCGCCTCAGGATTTCCCTGCTGTGGCCGCCGCCGCCGAATGTTGCGTCGACATAGATGCCGCCCGGCTTGATGTCCAGGCCGTCGATGCTCTCGTTCAGCAATACGGGTACGTGGTAGGTTTCTGTTGTCTTCATTGTATGCGGGTGTTTGTTTGGGTTGCTTTTAGATGGCGGCAGCCTCGCTGCCGGCCTCCGTGCCGTCTGCGTCGCCCATCAACTCCTCGAGCGCCGCGCTGAATGCTGCCGGCTCCATCCGGTTTTCCTCGATGCAGCGCTGGCTCCATATCTCGATGGTGTCGCCCATGCCGATAAACTTGATGTCTTGCTCTATGCCGGCCATCTTGATGTAGCGCCTGGGTATGAGGAAGCGCCCGTTACCATCGAGCGTGAGCACTTCCACCTCGCTGAGAAACTCGCGGAACACTTGCTGCTGGCGCATGTTCCACCGGTTGAGGCGCTGCCGCAAGGCGTCCATCTGCTCGAACCATACCGACTCGGGGTAGAGCACGAGGCAGGGCTGGAAGATGTCCTTACGCATCACGAGGCGTTCCTCGCCCGATGCTTGCAGCACCTTGCGGAACGTGGCCGGCAGGAAAGCTCTTCCCTTTGCATCGGTCTTGGCTTCGATGTTTCCTAATAATCGCATGCGTACTTCTTTATATTTAATAAAGCGGCTTCGGATGCAAAGTTAATCAATTTCCCCCACATTCCCCCACATTCCTCCGCTTTTTTTTATTGCTATTTATTGTTTTATTCTCTTTATTGTGTTATATTTCTGATTTATAGTAGCTTGTGAATTGTTTACAAATCGTTGAAAGGTGGGGCGCTTATTTCTTTGAGCATGTGTTTGTGTGTGCTGTCTGTCGGAGATAAGGTGGGGGCAGTGGCTTTCCGTTACCAGTGTTTTCCGGAAGATGTGGCGGTTGAAGATAGGGTTTCTGTAAAAACTTTACAAAACCCAAATAGCCTTTTGAACACAAAAAATACAACCCGGGTTCGGGGTAAGAATTTAAGCTGTTGCAGTAAAAGCAGAATGATATTGCAACCCTGAAGGCATGCGGTGGGCTGCAGGCGGATAATGGGGCGAAAAG
>DBRC01000022.1:80875-96848 GCA_002305505.1 Prevotella sp. UBA1378
AAAAATGGCCAAAAATCAAAATGGGGGTAAATCCTCCGTGCTGCTACGGCATGGCCGCCGCAATACCAGGAAAATGCATTTTAAACCGTTTTCTTTTATCTGAAGGCTCTGTTTTCAAAGGTGACAGTCCTGATAACTGATATATTATTTTGTTTTTTTATCCTAACCGGCTTGTAATTTCAGAAAATTTATTTAAATTTGCCAATAAAATAAGACATAAACAAATGGCATGAAAACCAAACCAATGAAGTCGTATTTAATAGAGGGCTTCAAATATTATATACATGTAATCAGCACAAATATATCGGCAGAATATTTAGAATACGAAAGTAAAGAATGGAAACTATAATTGATAGCGAAAGATATCAAGGATTTAATAACTTGTGTAACATTGTAAAATGGAGATGAATTCTATAATACCGAAACATCGTATAGAGAACTTCTCGTGTGCACACCGGCAAAGTCTTAGTTGTGTACCCGTCATAAAGCGTAAGGATTACTTTGTCGATAATTCTGTATCGGTTGGTGGTGATGCTCCCAAAAAGTTTATTGGAATATATGACCGCCAGTTACTCGGTTGTAAGCATAAAGCCAATTATAAGAACTGGATTCGGTATATAGCTAAGACAGGACACAAGTGGTATCCTATTGAGTCTATTACGGAACTTTTGTTAAACAAGCTCGGTGCTATCTTTGGCTTGAAAATGGCTGATTCCCGAATAGCAATAATTAATGGGCAATTGCGATTCCTCAGTAGATATTTTCTGAATTCATCACGAGAAGAACTTGTACATGGTGCGGATATCTTGGCTGGTTATTTAAACGAAACAACCAAGTATGTAGAGGATGTGGACAAACAGAAACTTACACGTGATTTTTTTACGTTACAGGTTATAGAAAATGCTGTCGGCAGTCTGTTTTTGTATCAGAAAGATGAGATTATGCATGACTTAGCTAAACTCATAATATACGATGCTTTAGTTGGTAATAATGACCGCCATTTTTTCAACTGGGGCGTAATCCGCTCTATAGATAATAGTTCTCAGGCATGCTTTTCGCCTGTTTATGACACCGCCAGAGGGTTGTTTTGGAATTATTCAGAGGGCAAGCTAATGGATATAGTGGCTAATAAGGCTATTGATACTCATGTCAGAAAATATTGTGAGAGTTCTCGCCCTAAAATTGGATGGGAAGGGGAAAAAGAAATTAATCACTTTCGACTATTCGAAAAAATCTATAAAAATGAGTATTATATTTCTTCAGATGAAATAAAATCGCTACTTTTGCAATCCGTTTTAGAGCGTATGCTTCAAGAAATCAGGCATGATTTTCTTCCTCTCATGAGTGTGAATAGAATCACAATGATATGTAAGTGTTTAGAGTATCGTTTTAATGAACTGAGAAATTTTTTATGAAAAAAATAAATAAAGTAATAAGCCGTTTTTTCTGGTCAGAAAATCAGCAAGATGTTTTTTTAGCCCCAGATGGTGACGTTACGTTTAATGTGAATCTGGGTAAATTGCTCGTTGGAACTCTACTCTACTCGGGTGGAACATGGCATTTTAGTTATAGTGAAGAATTTAAATCGCAGAATAAGATATTACCGCTCGTGAGTTTTCCGTCAAAAGATGAGGAATATACGAATAAAGAACTGTGGCCATTTTTTTCATCGAGGATTCCTAGTAATGCTCAGTTACAGATAGAAAATGACCGGTCTACAGAAGATATAGTATCTTTACTGAAGAAATTCGGGAGGAAGACAGCTGCCAATCCATTTGAGTTAATTTATAGTCTTGGTTGAAAAGGGCGGAAAAGAGATTTTTAAGCAGGGGGATTCGTAAAGAAACGGATTTCCCTGTTTTGTTTGAATAATACAAGGGTCTGTAATGCTTCCATTACGTGCCGCATGCTTTTTCTTGCTGACTTATGCTTATGGTAGGCGCCGTGTTTGCGGGTATATACTATCGTGCAATGTCAGTCATGTGGTCTGTTGGATGCGCCATTCCCGGGCGGAAGAAGGAAAAAAAGTCGGAAAAATACCATTTTGCGCCGCTATTCTCTTATGCCCGTTTCGTGGGGATTTGCTATTTTTGCAGTTGTAGTTTAATATGTTTCTATATCGGATATGATTTATAATGAAATAGGCAAGACGGGGATGAAGGTGTCAAACCTGTCGTTCGGGGCATCGTCGCTGGGCGGCGTGTTCCACAGCGTGAACGAGAACGACGGCATCGAGGCGGTGATAACCGCCATCGAGTGCGGTATCAACTTTATAGATGTGTCGCCCTATTATGGTCATCTGAAGGCGGAAATGGTGCTGGGAAAGGCCTTGAAAGAGATTCCGAGGCAGAAGTATTACCTGTCGACCAAAGTGGGGCGCTACGGAAAGGACGGCGTAAATACATGGGACTACTCGGCGCGCCGCGCCAAGGAGAGCGTTTACGAGAGCATGGAGCGGCTGAACGTAAGCCATATCGACCTCATCAACGTGCACGATGTTGAGTTTGCCGACTTGCACCAAGTGGCCGGGGAAACGCTGCCGGCGCTCGCAGAACTGAAGCGCGAAGGCGTAGTGGGCCATGTGGGTATCACCGACCTGCAGCCCGAGAACCTGAAGTGGGTGATAGAGCACACGGAGGAGGGCATGGTAGAGTCGGTGCTCAACTTCTGCCACTACTGTCTGAACGACGACCTGTTGCTCGATTATCTCGACTTCTTCGAGGAGCATGGCGTGGGCGTAATCAATGCTTCGCCCCTGTCGATGGGACTGCTCTCGCGCCGCGGAACGCCCGACTGGCATCCTGCCCCGCAGTCGTTGAAAGACGCCTGCAAGCGCGCTGCCGACTATTGCGAGCAGCAGGGCTATCCCATCGAGAAGCTGGCCGTGCAGTATGCCACCTCGCTCAATCCCCGCATTGCCACGACGCTCTTCAGCAGTGCCAATCCGGCGAACGTGAGGAAGAACGTAGACTACGTGAACCAGCCTGCCGACCTCCGGCTGGCAGAGGCCGTTAAGCGTATCATAGGCGACCAGCAGCGTGTGAGATGGAAGAATAGCTAAGGTTTTGGGGATGCCGACTTTATGGAGCACAAATTTTTGTATGCACATTGCTGCATTGGTGAAATTCAATGTACTTAAACGAAAGAATCAAGCATCGGAAAATGCTTTGACCGAAAAGCAACAAGTAAATGGAGCAATTCTATTGGAACATCAGAATGAAAAGCAACGAGCACTTACCAAAGAACAGTGTCACCATTGTATGTCCGCTATAAAAGGAAAGATCGCCCTCCAGCAAACCTATATATGATTGAACTCCCTGAAGTATTGATAAGAGAACCAAAAGGTTATTCATCAATTAGAAAGTAAAGATTATGAAAAAGTTTATATTATTATTTTTAATAACATGTAATTATTTAATATGCAGTTCAGCAAACATATCAAAGGATTTGTTGACGGCATACACGTGGACTGTAGTAACCCCCAACTTCCATGGCCATCAGATTCATATTCTTAATTTTGATAAGAACAATATGTTAAGATGGGATGTGAAATTTATAACTACTAATGTATCGGGGGCAGTTAGTCATTTATACTATCTTACAGATCAAGAACCGTCATCGTTTGATTTAACTAAAGTTGGCAAGGCTACTTCAGGTAGATATATTGTCGTTGTAAATAAGAAGCATCTTGGTAAAAAAGATTGTCCTTTCTTTTATTATGAGGTAATTTCTTACGATGGCAATATAATTGAACTAAAGAGAGAATTTGGTGAAACATGGAAAATTAAGAAGAATAAAAAGTAATATCCCCTAATCTCTAATCTGTAATCTAAAAAAACAATGGTAATAATAGATACCCATAGCCATTTATGGCTGAAACAGAATGCAGCGTGGAACGGTAAGGAGATACGTACGCTGAAGAACGGACGCTCGATGTTCCTTGGCGAAGAGCGGCAGATGCTGCCGCCGTTCATGATCGACGGGCAGAACACGGCAGAGGTGTTTCTCTCGAACATGGATTATGCGCAGGTGCAGGCCGCGGTAGTAGTGCAGGAGTTTATCGACGGAATACAAAACGATTACCTTGCCGACGTGGCGCGGCGCTATCCCGACCGCTTCCTGGTGTGCGGCATGTGCGACTACTTTACCGACGGCTTCCTCGACGAGGCAAGGCGGTTGGCCGACAGCGGATTCCGTGCGCTGGCAATACCCGGCCACCGGCTGCTGCTCGACCACCGGCGCGTGATGCTCACATCGCCCGAGATGATGGCGCTGATGCACCTGATGGAAGACCGCGGCATGATACTCTCCGTGACGCTGGCCGACGGCGACATGCAGGTGGGCGAGATGAAGGAAATCATTGCCGAGTGCCCGCGGCTGAAGATAGCCATAGGCCACTTCGGCATGCCCACCGTAGAGGGATGGAAAGAGCAGGTGATGCTGGCGCGCAACGGTAACGTGATGGTAGAGTCGGGTGGTATCACGTGGCTCTATAACGACGAGTTCTACCCCTTCCGCGGCGCTGTGCGCGCCATCCGCGAGGCCATCGACCTCGTAGGTGCGGAAAAACTGATGTGGGGCAGCGACTATCCGCGCACGATTACTGCCATCACCTACCGCATGTCGTACGACTTCGTGCTCCGCAGCGACGAACTGACCGTGGAGCAGAAGCGCCTCTTCCTCGGCGATAACGCCCTCGGCTTCTACGGCTTCGGCCGGCTGCCCAGTCTGCCGTATATCAAAAACATGTCGGAATAAGGCCGTCTGCGGTTTCGTTATGAATAAGACAACAAAGAAACTAATTACAAGAATAAAGCAAAAGGATGAAAGCAATAAAGATTTTAGCCGACCGCGAGCTGTCGGTAGTAGAGATGGAAAAGCCTGTGCTGAAGGGCGGCGAGGTGCTGCTGCGCCTTGCTTATGTAGGGTTCTGCGGTTCCGACCTCAGTACGTATTTGGGAAAGAACCCGATGGTGCACATGCCTGTTGTGCCGGGGCATGAGGTGGGCGCCGTGATAGAGCAGACGGCCGACGGCGTACCCGCAACGCTGCGCCCGGGAATGACCGTGACGGTAAACCCCTACACCAGCTGTGGCGGCTGTGCCTCGTGCCGTAACGGCCGCGTGAATGCCTGTCAGCACAACGAGACGCTGGGCGTGCAGCGCGACGGCGCCATGCGCGAATACATCGCGCTGCCATGGGAGAAGGTGATTCCTGCCGGAGAGCTGCCGGTGCGCCAGTGTGCGCTGATAGAGCCGATGAGCGTAGGATTCCACGCCGTGGCGCGTGCGCAAGTGACGGACATCGACGTCGTGATGGTCATCGGCTGTGGCATGGTGGGCATGGGCGCCGTGGTGCGTGCTGCCCAGCGCGGGGCAGTGGTCGTGGCAGCCGATGTCGACGACGAAAAGCTGCAACTGGCCCGGCGCATGGGGGCGGCGCATGTCATCAACACGCTGACGGAAGACGTGCATGCACGCTTGCAGGGCATTACCGGCGGCTTGGGTCCCGATGTGGTTATCGAGGCCGTGGGCAGTGCGCCCACTTATCAGATGGCCGTCGGCGAAGTGGCTTTCACAGGGCGCGTCGTCTGCATCGGATATGCCAAGACCGACGTATCGTTCCAGACAAAGCTCTTTGTACAGAAGGAGCTCGACATACGCGGTTCGCGCAATGCCTTGCCGGCCGATTTCCGTGCGGTTATCCGCTATATGGAGCGCGGCACGTGCCCGGTAGACGAACTGATAAGCATGGAGGTAAGTCCTGAGGAGGCACCGGAGGCTATGCGCCGGTGGGCCGAGGCACCCGGAAAGGTGTTCCGCGTTCTGGTGGCGTTCGGCAGTTGAAACGGAATAATCATACAAACAGAATCACGATATGGACGAACAGCCATTGACGGAGGGCTACGAACGTAAGGAGTTCGGTTGCCCCGTGAAGCGTTATTGCCAAACGCTCGACCTGAAAGACGATGCCGGCCTGATAGCCCGGTACAAGGAGGCCCACGACCGGTATCACGTGTGGCCGGAGATACGTGCCGGCATACGCGAGGTGGGTATCCTCGAGATGGAAATCTACATTCACCGCAACCGTCTCTTCATGATAGTGGAGACACCGGCCGATTTCGACTGGCCGGCGGCGATGGCCCGCCTGGCCACACTGCCGCGCCAGGCAGAGTGGGAGGCTTTCACAGCCTTGTTCCAAGACTGCGATGCCGGTGCCGGTTCTGCTCAGAAGTGGCAGCTGATGGAGCGGATATTCCGGTTGTATTAACCGCGGCCTGCCTGCGGGCGGTCAGAAGTAGAAACGCAGGCCGCCCAGAAAGTTGATGCGCCCGAATCCGAACCTCTCGTTTTCCTCGAGTTGTACGCCTTCGGGCGTGCTGAACCGCAGTACGACGCAGTTGGTTTCGATACCGATGCCTATAAGCTCGGAAATCTTGTATTCAATGCCTGCTTTGGATAAGTATCCGAAGCCGCTCTTGGCGCTTTGAAACCTTTCGCTGTAGCAGGCATAGCCTGCGCTCATGCCTGCTTCAAAACGCCATTTGTTGAAAAAATGCCGGGAAAGGAAAAGCGACGGGCCGATATAATGCATTTTCAGTTTGTCGGTGCCCGAGAGGAATGAAGTTTGGTTATAAGTATACGTACATCCGTAGCCGAACGTTTTGTCCCCGAAATGCTTGTATTCTATCAGTACGTCGAGGCCCGATACCCTGGAGTAGGTTCCTATCGGCGTATACACTTTCGATATGATGACGGCCGGTCCGGCGCTTATGGAAAGTACGTTGTCCGTTGTGCCGCTCCCCGTTCCGCCCTTTGTGTATGTTGTGCTGCGGTTTGCCTCCTGACTGTAGCTCTCCTTTGTTGCTTGTGATGCGCATGCTGTAGCGAGCAGTGCGGCGGTCATCAGGGTCAGACTGAAATTCCTCATTTTTTTTCTTGTTCTTGATTTAGGTACGGTTATTATAGATTTATGCCGTACAGTATTAGGTTTGTTCTGTCGGTTTGCAAAGGTACAAAAAATAATTGGGGAACGTGCTTTCCTTCCGGAAAAAAAACTTGAAGCAGCCGTTTTTACGGCGGCATGTTATTGCCTGCCATAAAAACGGCTGCTTCCCCTGCAATGCCTACTGCTTCCTATTCCTCACTTTCCGTTGCGGGGATATGGGCGTTTTCCGCCTTGCTGCCGGGCGGCGCTCATCAGCGGGCGAGTAGCATTCGAAAATCTCGCTCACAATCTTTTGCGGCAGCCTTGGCGTGAAGAGGCTCACTATCCACACGACGGCGAAGCCGCCCACCATGGCGATGGCTCCGCAGTTGATGGGGTTGATGGGGTTGCCTGCCAGCATGTTGATCACCGTCAGTCCGACACCCCATGAGAAGCAGGCCCATACGGCCGCCGTCGTCACCCGTCGCCAATACAGGCCGAGCATGAAGGGGGCGAGGAAAGCACCGGCCAGTGCGCCCCATGAGATACCCATCAGTTGGGCGATGAAGGTGGGTGGGTTGAGCGCAAGCATCAGAGAGATGACGATAAAGAACACTATCAGCACGCGCATCACCACCACCTTGCGGCGTTCTATCTTCTCTGCCACGTCGGTATCGATGGTTCCTTCCTCCACCTCGCCCGGCTCCGATACCTTGTCGCGGTAGATGAGGTCGAGCGTCATGGTCGACGACGACGTGAGCACGAGTGACGCCAGTGTCGACATGGATGCCGAGAGCACCAGCAGCACCACGAGGGCGATGATAAAGTCGGGCAGTGTCTCCAGCATCGAGGGGATAATAGAGTCGAAGTCGAGCCTTCCGTTAGGCAGTGTGGGCGGTATGCCGAAGAGACGCCCGAAGCCTCCGAGGAAATAGCATCCCCCCGCCACGACAAAGGCGAAGAAGGTGGAGATGATGGTGCCGCGGAAGATGGCGTTTTCGTCGGTGATGGAATAGAATTTCCCTACCATCTGCGGTAGTCCCCACGTGCCGAGCGATGTAAGGACCACCACGCCCAGCAGATTCCATGGGTCGGGGCCGAAGAGGTCGCCGAAACCTCCGTTTACGCCGGGGTTGGCGTCGCTGGGCAATGCGGCCATCTTGCCGAAAGCCGTTGCCAGTCCGCCTTGCGTATTGAGTACGGCAGCGATGATGATGACAATGCCGAAGAGCATGATGATGCCTTGGATGAAGTCGTTGACCGCCGTAGCTTTATATCCGCCCAGAATCACATATATCGCCGTGAGCACGGCCATGATGATGACGCAGTATTCGTAGGGGATGCCGAACCCCATCTCGAAGAGTGTGGAGATGCCTTTGTAGACGCCGGCCGTGTAAGGGATGAGGAAGACGAAAGCGATGATGGATGCCGTTACGCGCAGGCCCTGGCTTTGGAAGCGCGTACCGAAGAAGTCGGGCATCGTGCGGCTGTCGATGTGTTGCGTCATCAGTTTGGTGCGCCGGCCGAGCACTAACCATGCCAGCAGCGAACCGATGACAGCGTTGCCCACGCCGATCCATGTGCTCGACAGGCCGTATTTCCAGCCGAACTGTCCGGCGTAGCCCACGAAAACCACTGCCGAGAAGTAAGAGGTGCCGTAGGCGAAGGCCGTGAGCCACGGGCCCACGGAGCGGCCGCCCAATACGAAGCCGTCGACGGAGCTGGCCTGCTTGCGCGAGTAGAGGCCTACGGCTATCATTACGATGAGGAAGATGAGGGTAAGGGATACTTTTATAACCATGTTTTTTTTGATTAGGGATGAGGGATTACGGATTAGGGATTAATACTTTTCTTGGGTGATGCTTGGCCATGGCGAGGGGCTAAAACGCTACTTGTACCTGTGCCTGCAGCCAATTATAGTCGTCGGCGAACCCGCGCCAGCAACGGGTGTACTGCATCTGCAGGCGGCACTTCTTATAGAACCAGTATTGTATGCCCATGGTGGCGTTTGTCTGTTCGTAGCCGGTGGCGGTGTTGCGATCGAAATAGTCGGCCGAGGCGACGGCATCCCATCCTTTGCCCAGCGGTATGCAGGCAGTGAGGTATCCACCCCTGCTGCTCACCTGGCCGTCTTTGCCGGTCAGGTACTCGCCGCGCAGACTTATGTCCGCTGTTTTCCATTCGGCCCCTATGCTCAGGCGGTCGCGCCGGTAGTCGTCGCCTTCCTTGATGCCGGGGTTCCACTCGGCTGTGCCCGCGGCATGCCCCGTTCCGCGTTGTGCTGAACCCACGATGCGCAGGCCGTCGACCGGGCGGAAGTCGAGCTTGGCGATAAAGTCTTTGTCGTTGTTCTTGTCTTTGCAGTTGATGCCCTGTCCGTTCATTACGGCCAGTTCATAGAGCAGTCGGCCGCTGAACAGCTCGCCGTAGACCGTCAGTCCGAGGTCGCGGCCGTAGTTTACGCCGTAGAGCGGGTCAGGCCCCTCGCCGGCAAGGTAAAGCACGCCTTGCGAGTAGACGTCAATCAGTTCCAGTGCCGTGGGCGAAAGGGGGTTTTCCATCGTGTAGCTGTGCTTGAATTGTCCGAAGCGGACGTTGAGTGCTTTGTTGGCGGTGATGCGATAGTCGGTGTAAAACTCTTGTACGACGCTCGAGAAGTCGTGCATGAAAAGAAATGACCATCGTTCGGTGATGCGTGCTTTTGCCCAAAAGAGCGTTCGCTTTAGGTTGAAGTTGCTGCTCGTATGGCCTTGCGGGTCTTGGTACGAGTAGCCGGCTTGTGCGTAACCATGCAGCTCGATACGTTCGGTGAAGTGTTTCAGCCAGTCGGTAGACTGGTCGGCGGTTTGTCCCATGGCCGACGTGCTGCTCAATGCAGCCATCGCAACAGCCAAGGTGATAGACTTTGCAAAATGTTTTTTCATTTCATTCTTACAGTTAATACAGTTAAGTCTGGGCGCAAAGTTACGATTATTTTTTCAAACAATCCTCTTTTTGTCTTGGAAATGTCGCCTGAAACATATTGGATGATAAATGATACATATATAAAATACGGTTTGTTGGCTTTTTAATAATTTTGCGGTGTTGACAGAAAGATTGATTGACATAAAGACATATTTTAATGTTGACAGATGGACAGGAAGGACATAAAGACAAAAAGACGGATTTTTTATGGGGAGAACTGTTGATGGAAAGGGTGATGGGGTCGCTAACGGGAGGTTTTATATGCTATTAAACCGTAACCCATAATCCCTAATCCTTAATTCAGAATATCTTTGATCCAAAACATAAAGCTATGAATAAAAGAGTTATCTTATCCTTTACTTTTGCTGTTACGGCGCTTTGTGCCGTGGCGGCCGACCGTATGGTGAGCTTCTCGGCAGAGGTAGGGGCGGTGAGTTTGAAGGGAGCTACCGTGGGGTGCGATGCTGAAGAGTATGCCGGTGTATTGCTGGCCGTGGAAAACCTGTGCACGGATATCGGGAAGGTGGTGGGACAGAAGCCGGAAAAGATTGCCGGGCGGCCAACGATTCTCATTGGTACGGTGGGAAAGAACCGTAAGGTGGACGAGCTCCTGCGGAGCGGGCGGTTGGGCGACTTGAAAGGAAAGACGGAGCAATATGTCATTACCGTGGTCGACGGACAGGTAGTGATAGCGGGCAGCGACAAGCGGGGCACAATCTATGGCGTCTACGAACTGTCGCGGCAGATAGGTGTGTCGCCTTGGTACTATTGGGCCGATGTGCCGGTGGAGCGCCGCGAAGACGTGTTCGTGCGCCCCGGGAGATATACCGACGGCGAACCGGCTGTGCGCTACCGTGGGCTGTTTCTCAACGACGAGGCTCCCTGCCTCACGTCGTGGGTGAAGAATACGTTTGGCACCGGATATGGCGACCATCGTTTCTATGCGAAGGTGTTCGAGCTGATTCTGCGGCTCAAGGGCAACATGCTCTGGCCGGCCATGTGGGGATGGGCCTTCTATGCCGATGACCCGGAAAACAGCCGGGTGGCCGACGAGATGGGCATCATCATCGGCACTTCGCACCACGAGCCGATGGCACGCAACCATCAGGAATGGGCGCGCAAGCGGCATCAATACGGGGCATGGAACTACCAAACCAATCAAGCTGTTATCGACCACTTTTTCCGCGAGGGCATCGAGCGCATGAAGCATACCGAGGACATCGTGACCATCGGCATGAGGGGCGACGGCGATGAGGCGATGAGCGAAGAGGCCGACACCCGTCTGCTGCAACGCATCGTGGACCGGCAGCGAAAAATAATCAGTAGCGTAACGGGGCGCCCGGCTAAGAATACGCCACAGGTGTGGGCGCTATATAAAGAGGTGCTCGACTATTACGACAAGGGCATGCGTGTACCGCAGGATGTCATCATGCTGCTCTGCGACGACAACTGGGGGAACCTGAGGCGCGTGCCCACAGCCAAGGAACGCAAGCACCCGGGCGGATGGGGGCTATACTACCATGTAGACTATGTGGGGGCACCGCGCAACTCGAAATGGCTGAACGCCACGCCTACGCAGAATATGTGGGAACAGTTGCATCTGGCTTACGCCAACGGTATCGACCGCATGTGGATACTGAACGTGGGCGACCTTAAACCGATGGAATACCCCATCTCCTTCTTCCTCGATATGGCATGGGCCCCCGATGCTTACCGCCCGGCTACCATCACGGAGCATACACGCGACTTCTGCCGGCAGCAGTTCGGCGAGGCACAGGCCGACGAGGCTGCGCGCATCCTGAACCTCTGCTGCAAATACAACGGGCGGTCGACGGCCGAGATGCTCGACAGCAAGACATACAATGTGGACACGGGCGAATGGCGGCAGGTGGCCGACGATTACATGCGGTTAGAGGCTGAGGCGCTGCGCCAGTACCTTACACTGCCCGAAGCCTGCCGCGATGCCTATCAGCAGCTGATACTTTTCCCCGTACAGGCGATGTCGAACCTGCACCAAATGTACTATGCGCAGGCCATGAACCACCGGCTCTATGCTGCCAACGACCCCGATGCCAACCTGTGGGCCGGCCGCGTGGAGCAGGCCTTCAGGCGCGACTCGCTGCTCTGTGCCGGTTACAACCATACGATGGCCGGCGGAAAGTGGAACGGCATGATGACGCAGAAGCACATCGGTTATACCGGTTGGAACGATAATTTCCCACACGACCGGCTGCCAGCCGTCTACCGCATTGCCCGGACAGGGGAGGATACCCGAGGGGCCGGCGGATTCGTCTTTACGGAAAAAGACAGTGTGGTGGTGATGGAGGCTGAGCATTATCACACCGCTGAGGCTCCCGGGAATGTGCAGTGGACGGTGATACCCTATATGGGGCGCACACGCAGCGGAATGACGCTGATGCCCTATACCGAGCCTGTAGGCGGGGCATCGCTCGAATACCGGTTCTCGCTCGGCCGCTTGCAACCCGACTCGGTGACGGTGCACATCGCCGTGAAGTCGACACTCGACTACCTGAACAAGGGAGGCCTTACCTATACCGTCGCGCTCGACGGCGGTACGCCGCAGCGTATTTGCTTCAACGGGCGGCTGAACGAGCACCCCGCAAACATCTATACCGTTTATTATCCCACAGTGGCGCGCCGTGTGGTCGTGTCGTCGGTCACCTTGCCGCTCGCTGTGCAGGGCGGTGAGCACCGGCTTGTGCTCCGCCCCGATGATCCGGCCATCGTCTTCGAGAAAGTGGTGGTGGATGCCGGCGGCTACAAACCGTCTTATCTGATGATGGACGAGTCGCCGTACCGCAGAGACAGTAAATAACCGCCTTGAGAGGCAAACATGTTTTTATCTTCATGATTATGATACACAAGACACTCTTTCCGGCATTGCTTGCCTTTGTCATGGCAGGCTCTGCCTCGGCGCAACAGGCGCAGTTTAAGTATTTTACCTACACGGGCGACGATGCCCGGTTCGACAAGCAGTTCGACCCGGCAGCGGAATACCTCAACCCGGTACTCGCGGGGTTCTACCCAGACCCTTCGGTGTGCAGGGCCGGGGATACCTACTATCTGGTCAATTCCTCGTTCTCGTTCTTCCCCGGTGTCCCCATCTTTACGAGCAAGGACTTGGTGAACTGGACCCAGCTGGGGCATGTGCTCGACCGCGAGTCGCAACTGCCGCTGGGCTCGCAGCGCGTATCGGGAGGCATCTTCGCACCGGCTATCAGTTATAATGAAAAGAACAAGACGTTCTACATGATAACGACTAACGTGGGGCGCGGCAACTTCTATGTAAAGTCGACCGACCCGTCGAAAGGATGGAGCGAACCGGTTTATCTGCGCAAGGTGGGCGGCATCGACCCCTCGTTCTTCTTCGATAAAGACGGGAAAGGCTATATCGTGAACAATGACGCCCCCTCGGGCACCCCCCGTTACAGCGGCGAACGCTCGATATGGATTCATGAGTTCGACGTGGAAGGCGACAGTGTAGTGGGCGGACAGCGGGAGATACTGCGCGGAGGGACACACGTGGAGGAGCACCCGATATGGATAGAGGGGCCGCACCTCTACCGCGTGGGAAAGTACTACTACCTGATGTGTGCCGAGGGAGGCACGGGAGCATGGCACAGCGAGGTAATCCTGCGGGCGAAGCATCCGATGGGGCCGTGGGAGGAATATAGCGGAAACCCGATACTTACCCAGCGCACGGGGCTTTCACCTGCACGTCAGGACATTGTGACCAGTGCGGGGCATGCCGACATCGTGCAGACGAAGAAGGGCGACTGGTGGGCGGTGTTCCTCGGATGCAGGCCTTACGAAAACGATTTCTACAACACCGGGCGCGATACTTACCTGCTGCCCGTGGCATGGAAAGACGGATGGCCCGTGATACTGGAGAAAAACAAGGCCGTGCCCGCCCTGAACAGCAAGCCGGGACTGATGCCGGGAACAGGCAGCAAGACGCTGACCGGCAATTTTACCTATACCGACCGCTTCGACCAGAATAAACTGGATATGCGCTGGATGTTTCTGCGCAATCCGCAGCAGTTCTATGCAACGGGCACCGGTGGGCTCGTCATTGACGCCTTGCCCGTGAACATCTCGGAACCGAAGTCGCCGTCGGCCGTTTTCTGCCGGCAGCAGCACACGGTGTTCTCTGCCGAGACCGAGCTGCGCTTCGCACCGGCCTCGTCGAAGGAAATGGCCGGATTCGTCCTGCTGCAGAACGAAGAATATAACTTTACGTTCGGCAAGACAATGCAACAGGGGCGCCCGGCAGTCGTGCTCACCCGTTCGGAAAAGGGCCGGGCCGTTATTGCTTCTGCGCTGCTGGAGGACAATGGCGCTACCGTGAAACTGAAAATCGAAGGCAATGGCCGTTATTACGACTTCTATTATGCAGAGGCCGGCGAGTGGCAACTGTTGGCCCGCGGCGTGGATGCCGTAAACCTGAGCACGCAGAAAAGTGGCGGTTTCATCGGTGCATGTATCGGATTGTATGCGACGGTGAACAATTAAGGGGAATCTTATTTGCCCTTCGTCCCCGGCATTCTTCGAAAGAACGCGTGCCGGGGATGTGCTTTTTTTGTTAATAATTGTGTTGGAATACTACAAAGTTATAATAAATAATGCCGGATAGGCTGGCTTCGGAAGAAAACTGTTAAATTTGGTACGCAAATCAGAAGAAACGGATGGACGGTCTTAATATTCTGGCATTGTTCAATGGTGCCGCTATTGCTTATTTCCTTATTTGCGGCTTGCATATTTTCAAAAGGAAAAACGCGACGAGGTTGAGTAAACTGCTGTCGTATACCTTTTTCTTTTGGGCGCTGCTCTGTGCAAAGGACATTGTATACACCTTTCCCGAATACCATAACTCCGTTACCCTTAAATATATTTTCCTGTTCGACGGCTGGTCTGCCGTCACGTTCACCCTGCTGTTGTTCGAACTCACCCAGCCGGGGTGGGTTACGCTGAAAAAGGTATGCCTGCAGTACATACCTTTCATCTGCTTTACGGCATTGTACATAGTGTCTCCCGAACGGCAGATCCTTGTGGCTTATACTGTTTTCCTCGTGGTTTATGCCCTTGGCGTGCTTTCTGTCGGCATCGTCAAGTACAGGCGGTACAGTGCATATATCCGTGACAACTATTCCGACATCGACAGTTTCGACCTCTCGTGGCTGAAGTATATCCTGCTGCTGTTTTTCCTTTGCCAGCTGTTTTGGATTGGCGTCTCCTCGGTAAACCATATCCTGACCGACTGCGTTTATTGCGTTTCAATCATCCTGCTCTGGGAAATTGTGATAGAATGTTCCCGGCGTATGAAACCTATCGAGATCGTCAGCGAACAACGGGAATGCGTGGACAAGAACAGGGCGTACAACTTTTCGGAACAGTTGGAGGAGCTGCTCATCAAAGACGGCCTTTACCTGGACAACGAACTGACGCTGGCCGAACTGGCTGCCAAAGCCTCCACCAACCGCACGTATTTGAGCGACTACTTCAACAACACCTTGCATATTTCCTTTTATGATTACATTAATGCGATGCGCATAAAAAACAAGAGTATACCCTTGATGGAGAACCATCCTGAGTATACCCTTGAGTTCATCTCGCAGCAAAGCGGGTTCAATTCTTCCTCCACTTTCCGGCGTGCCTTCATGAAAGTCACCGGGATGGCTCCCAGCAGATACCGCAACATGTTGGCAGCGGCTGCCCACCACACTTGAAACGTGGTGGCAAGGCAAACAAGAGCATTCTTAATCGTTCACTGTATCTTGATTTTTTAAAGTATGTTGAATTATCCTTTTCCTAATTGTTCCTAATCCTTGTTGTGCCTTTGCGGATGGCGTGATGTCATTCGCGGGGCAAAGTTAGGGACAAATATCCTAAGGACTGTTGGATCGCCTTGAAAGTATCGGTCAATAAAACAAATTTATGATGCAATAAAACAAAAATATATTTTTCTTGCTTTCGGAATACCGATGAATTGGATGTTTTTTTAATTAATACCTACCTGGGTTCGGGATAAGCAATTTCTGTTTTGTATTTAAAAAAGGATCGC
>DBRC01000022.1:96959-141205 GCA_002305505.1 Prevotella sp. UBA1378
GAAAAATGGCCAAAAATCATCCGGTCCGCTTTCCCTTATGCCTCCGGATAGCGCGGGTTTCTTATCCCGGACTGGCGTCAATCCTCCGTTTTTTGAACTTTTTTGTTAAAAAAGTGACGTTAATTGAAAGTTTTCCACTATATTTGCATGTTTTTAGTAGATGCGAGAGAAGCATGGATGAGATTACAGAGAAAACAATCGACATTGATAGTATTCTGAAAGGAAAGATGGGGAATCGTGCCAAATGGGTTCCCCGCCCGCTTGTTTCATGGCTGAAACGCATTGTCCATCAAGACCGTGTGAACGAATTCCTATGGGAAAGCCGCGGAAAGACAGGGACGGAATGGCTGGAGGAATGCGTGCGCTACCTTGATATGACATTGGAGATAGAAGGCATGGGGAACTTGCCCCGGAAAGACGACGGGCGGCTATATACCTTTGTCAGCAACCATCCGCTGGGAGGCGTTGACGGGGTGGCCTTGGGAGCCATTATCGGCCGGCATTACGACGGGCGTTTCAGGTATCTTGTGAACGATTTGCTGATGAACCTTCCCGGGTTGGCTCCCGTGTCGATACCCATTAATAAGACAGGAAAGCAGAGCCGCGATTTCCCCCGTATGGTGAAAGCCGGATTCGAAAGCGGCAATCACATGCTGATGTTCCCGGCCGGGATATGTTCCAGGAAGCGTGGCGGCGTAATACGCGACATCCCATGGACGAAGACATTTGTGGTGAAGAGCGTTGAATACGGGCGCGATGTGGTGCCGATACATTTCGGCGGGCGGAATTCCGATTTCTTCTACAGGCTCGCCAATTTCTCGGACAAATACCTGAACTTTAATTTGGCCATGCTGTTTTTGGTCGATGAAATGTATAAAAACGTGCATAAGTCTTTCCGTGTAACCATAGGCAAGCCGATTCCGTGGCAAACGTTCGACCATTCGAAAGCTCCGGCAGAATGGGCGAAGTATGTGCAAGACCGTGTATATGAACTAGACAAATCAAGAATTTCCAATTAAAAGAAAATGGAACAAGAGATTATCCAGCCGATCGACAAAGAGGTGCTCAAGAGCGAACTGACACAAGAACGCCAGCTCCGTATGACGAACAAGAGCCATAACGAAATTTATATCGTAACGGCGCACAATGCGCCCAACGTAATGCAGGAGATAGGGCGGCTGCGCGAAATCGCTTTCCGCGAAGCAGGCGGGGGGACAGGGCAGCCGGTGGATATCGACGAGTTTGATACGTGTGACAACTGCTACAAGCAGCTGATTGTGTGGAATCCGGAGGCGGAGGAGATTATCGGCGGATACCGTTATCTGGCAGGTACCGACTGGGAACTGGACGAGAACGGGCAGCCCAAACTGGCCACGAGCCACATGTTCCATTTCTCGGAGAAGTTCATCAAGGAATACATGCCGTATACGATAGAACTGGGGCGCTCGTTTGTTTCCCTGCCGTACCAATCGTCGCGCATGGGTGCCAAAAGTCTTTTCGCGCTCGATAACCTTTGGGATGGTTTGGGGGCGCTGACGGTGGTAAAGCCTAACGTGAAGTATTTCTTCGGTAAAATGACCATGTACCCCAGTTATATACGTAAGGGGCGCGATATGATCCTCTATTTCCTGAAACGCCATTTCGACGACAAGGAAAACCTGATTATCCCGTTGAAACCGCTGAAAATCGAAACCGACCTGAAAGAACTGGAAGCCCTGTTCTGCGAAGAAGACTTCAGGGATGATTACCGCATACTGAATCAGGAGGTGAGGAAGATGGGGTATAACATACCGCCGCTGGTCAATGCATACATGAACCTCAGCCCCACGATGAAGCTTTTCGGCACGGCCATCAACAACGGCTTCGGCGATGTAGAGGAAACGGGCATATTGATTGCCGTCGATGAAATCCTCGAGCAGAAGCGTGTGCGCCACATCGACTCCTTCATCAAAGAGCACCCCGAGGCGTTGAAAATAACGAGCGGGGCCAACAAAGTAATCTATAAAGAACGGTGAAGTCGCTGCTGGCAGTCCTCCTTTCCATGCTCCCCCTGTTTGCCGGAGCACAGGGAAACGGCTTAAAGCCCGATTCGCTGCATATCATTATTGACGGAAGTT
This sequence comes from Prevotella sp. UBA1378, assembly GCA_002305505.1. GTDB lineage: Bacteria > Bacteroidota > Bacteroidia > Bacteroidales > Bacteroidaceae > Prevotella. The sequence goes on from DBRC01000022.1 coordinate 99,077, forward strand.
TGTCTGACACGTATGCCGACAAGCATCCGTTCCATTTCAACTCATTCCGGAAAGCAGCAGAATACTTTGCCGGGGGCACGCTGGAACAGCCGGTGGAGGTATATATCTGCCCCGGCGTTTACTGGATAGACAATCCCGATACGCCGGCCGTCGCCGTGGGGAAAGGCGGGCGCGAACCTTTCGGTATGACTGTCCGCTGCAAAAACCTCCGTCTCATCGGTCTTTCAACCGATGCCCGCGATGTGGTGCTGGCTTCGCAGCGTGGCCAAATGCAAGGAGCCGTGGGCAATTTCACCATGTTCGATTTCTGGGTCGACAGCCTTGAAGTGAGTAATCTTACCATGGGCAACTACTGTAACGTAGACTTGGAGTATCCGCTCAATCCCCGGTTGAACCGCAAGAAACGGAGCGACGCCGTCACGCAGGCTCACGTTGGGTATGTACACGGCAAAAGTCTTATTGCGCGCAACGTGCGCTTTATCAGCAGGCTGAACCTGAATCCGCTGAACGGTGCCGGCCACGCATTGTATGAGCATTGCCACTTCGAATGCACCGATGATGCCCTGACGGGCAACGGCGTGTACCGCCACTGTACCGTCGACCTTTACGGTTCAAAGCCTTTCTACACCACTCATGGCCGCGGAGCGGTGTTCATAGATTGCGATTTCACCGTTAAAACCTCGAACCGCGAGATGTTTTTCTGTAAGCAGGGAGGCCCGTTGACGCTCATCGACTGCCGTTACCACGCGCCGGAAGGCACTTGCCTGGAGTGGGCGCCTTACCCCCAGCGGTGGTTGCGCTGCTATCAGAAGAATTTTACGTTGAACGGAAAGCCTTACCGGATTGGCAGCCGGAGGCCCGGGAATACCGTCGTGGCCGACCATCTTTCTTCCGATTCCATCGTGTCGGGGCGCCTCGACGTCAGTTGCCGTGCGGCCGTCTTGCGCCCGGGTGGCGCGCCGCTTGTGCTGAACGCCCGCTCATCGGGTGCCCCGGTGCGCTGGCGGATAGAGGAAGGCTTTTCCGGTATCGTGTCGCTTTCCGACACCCTCGGCTGCTCCGTAACGGTGGTTCCGGATAAAGATACCGATGAAACCGTGCGCTTTTGCGTTATCGCGTCTACAGGCTCAGGGCTCGAAGCAGCATGCGAGCTGACGGTGGAACCGCGTGTCCTGCCTCCCCCGGCATGGTCGCGGCGTCCGCGTATCCGTCTGAGAAACGGCCTTGCCATGCTTGATTACCGCCTGAAGCTCGACGGGCACCGCGACGAAACAGATGTCACCTGGGTGCGCTGCCTTCCCGGGAGCCACACGCCGCATGTCCGCCTGAAAGAAAGCCATGGCGTAACAGCAATGTCGTACAGGCTTACCAGCGGTGATGCCGGTCATTGCTTGGCTGCCATTGTCAGGCCGAAAAGCCACCGGAGCAATGCCGGTGACACCGTGGTGGCCTATTCAATCCCGGTAGGGCAGCGTATGATACAGGAGGGGACATCGCTCGAAACCGACTTCCGCGGCCTTCCTTGCAGCGAGTGGCAGGCGGGCACGGAGCCAGATACATGGACAGCCGACGGTTTTAAGCCGTCGGATACCAAGGAGTTCGACTGGTCGTTCGACAGGCGGAAGCCGATGTGGGTGTACGGAGAGGGGTTCAACGGAGCCAAGGGTACGGGGCTGTTACAGGCACAGCGCGGAGCGCGGTTGATGTATACGCCTGCCGGAACGCAGTATGGGGACATGTCGCTGACGCTCCTTGTCGACCCCACCAAGACGGCGGGGCAGGGCTTCGGTTCGGCCACCGGCCAGTATATGGACGTATGCATCAAGTTTGATACAAAAACGCTCACTGGCTATGGCCTGCGCATCATACGCACGCCGAAGCACGCAAAAGCCGTTGATTTTTACCTTGTGGAATATAAAAACGGCGAAGTGAAAGCGCTGACTCCGCCCATTTCATCTATATGTTACCGTACCGGATGTACCATCCGGCTGGCTGCGGCCGGCAACAGCCTGGCTGCACATGTGGAAACCTCCACGCCCCTGCCGGAAGAATCGCCGTTGGCACGGACCGTGGATTTGTCGGCAGCGATAGTGCCCAACGCCTATGGCGGCGTGCAGATACAGCATACCGGCACCTGCGGCGAGAGCACCACGATGCTCCATCATCTGAGAGTAGACTGGGGAAAATGAGCTTTCCGCGGGCGGCGTCTTTTTAATAATTATCGAGAATCTCCTTCAGCTTCTGCTTCTTTCTCTCTTTCTTCGACAAGTGTTTTTGAGGTTTTATGAAATGCTGCAAGGCATAGCCCACCACTGCAAGGATGTCGACGCCAATCATCATAGCGCCCGATTGTTTGCGTTGGAACTCCTTGGTTGCTTCCAAGCGGTTGTCGGCCTGCAAGAAATCTTCCCCCGGGCTTTTCAGGTTGAATGTCATCTTCGGGTAATTATCCAGCTCCAGCGGGGCTGCCAGCTTTTGCCTGATATCCGGTTCTGCTGGTTTTAACAAGTCGGCGCGGTTCTGTTTCGACTTCAACGGTTCGTTGCGCAGCCATTCTTCAAAGTCTTTATCAATTTCATTTACTGTCGAGTCGGTGGGCGCAACAGGAACTTCCTGCCGTTTAACCCCGTTTCCTTTAAGGTCGAACGACTTCCGGTTGCGGTTTATTTCCTGTGCCGATGCGCTGCAGGCGGCCGCAATCGCCATAATAGAGCCAATGGTGCGCAGATTCATCGGCACAAAGGTATGGCTTTGATTTTATACGACAGGTTAACGGATTCTTATTTTACGTTACACATAATTAAAATAAAGACAATTAAACGCTTTTTCGTAAATGCGCCAGCCTGTGCATGCCTGCGGTCACGGCCGCCCCCCCCTCTTATACTATCGGCAGCGATATGCCGTTGATTTTCTGGTAAACGTCCAGCGCGTATACATCCGTCATGCCGCTGATATAGTCGATCACGGCCATGATGCGCGTTTCAAGGTCGTCGGAGTCGATGTGGTATTGGCTGGATACGCGGCCGATGAGCTGTTGCGAGTAGTAGCGTTCGGGATGCATTACGGCCTCCGTCATCTGTTCCATCAGTGTGGCCATGATTTTATATCCCGACAGTTCCACGTCGAGCACCGGCTTGCTCCGGTAGATGCGCGCCTTTGATATCCCGGCGCAGCGTTTGTAGGCCTCCCGCTGCAGCGGGGCGATGTGGTCGATGAGTGCCCCGCTGAATGTCCCGTCAAGGATCTCCGCTTCGTGTTCTGTGAAGCATCTTGCACATTCGTTCTCCAGTTTTCCGATGACGCATGCCCTCATGTATACCACCTTCTCGTTGTCGTCGCATACCTGTTCGTCCACGATGCGCTGCCGTATTTTCTGCTGCGTTTCGCCGTCGAAGAACCCCAGCAGTAAGCATTCCGTTTCTTCAAAAGACAGAATCTTCAGCTTATGGCTGTCCTCCAGGTCCATGATTTCGTAGCAGATGTCGTCGGCAGCCTCCACCAGGTAAACCAGCGGATGGCGGGCGTATCGTATTGCGTTCTTGTCCTGTTCTACACAGATAATCCCCATTTCATCGGCGATTCTTTTGTATAGGCCCTGTTCGCTGGCGAAGAAGCCGAACTTGCCCTTCTTGCCGGCCAGTGCCGAAGAAAACGGGTATTTCACGATGCTGGCCAAGGTGGAGTAGGTCATTACGAACCCTCCGGGCCGCCTGCCCTTGAACTGGTGGGTCAGCAGGCGGAAAGCATTGGCGTTGCCCTCGAAGTGGGTGATGTCTTCCCAAAACGCGGCAGACACCTTTTTTTGGAGAACGCTGCCGGCCCCTTCGGTGAAGAACGTCTGTATGGCCTTCTCGCCCGAATGGCCGAACGGCGGGTTGCCCATGTCGTGCGCCAGACAGGCCGTTGCCACGATTTGGCCGATTTGTTCGAACATGGTGCCTTTCAGTGTGGGATGCCTCTCCGTAAGGGCCTGTGCCACGTCGTTGCCGAGCGACATTCCCACGCTCGCCACCTCGAGCGAGTGGGTAAGCCGGTTGTGCACGAAGATGCTTCCCGGCAGCGGGAATACCTGTGTCTTGTTCTGCATGCGGCGGAACGGCGCCGAAAAGATGAGCCGGTCATAGTCGCGTTTGAATTCCGTGCGGTCGTCGTGGCGTTCGGGGTGGCTCTGTTCCTGTCCGAGCCGCTTGTTCGATATCAGTTTATTCCAATCCATCATCATACTGCAAAAGTAATGCTTTTTTATATAAAATACCACAATTTCGGCCAAAAAGTGTGGGTATTTGAATATAAATGCGTAATTTTGCATTTTAAGGCAATAAGCCAATAAGTCAAGATGATACAGATAAAAGTAATCAACAAGGGTCATCAGCAGTTGCCGGCGTATGCTACCCCCCAGAGTGCCGGAATGGATTTGCGTGCCAACCTCGACGGAGCCGTTGTCCTCCGCCCGTTCGAGCGCCGGCTGATAGGGACCGGTTTGCACATCGCCTTGCCCGAAGGGTACGAGGCGCAGATACGCCCCCGCAGCGGCCTTGCGCTGAAGCACGGGCTTACCGTGTTGAACTCGCCGGGGACGGTGGATGCCGACTACCGCGGCGAAATAATGGTGCTGTTGGTCAACCTGTCGCAGGAGGAGTTTGTCGTGAACGACGGTGAGCGCATCGCGCAGATGGTGATAGCCCGGCACGAACAAGGCGTGTTCCTCGAAGCGGAAACGCTCGGTGTGACCGAGCGCGGCGAGGGCGGGTACGGGCATACAGGGGTGAAATAGCTGTAAGGAGGTGGCGATGACTATGACAAGACGACTTGGGGCTTTGCTCCTGATGGCCGGGCTTCTCTCCGTGCTCTGCGTGCAAGCCGCCGGCGAAGAGAAGCAGCGCCAGTACGACTACTTCTTTCTCGAAGCCGTATGCCAGCGCCAGGCCGGGCACAACGATGCCGCTTTCGACCTGTTCACCCATTGCATCCGGCTCGACCCGTCGCGGTCGGAGGCCTATTATTATCTGGCCCAGTACTATGCGGCCTTGAAGAACCGCGAAAAGTCGCAAGCCTACTTCAAGAAAGCCGCCACCCTGAACCCCGACAACTCCACCTATCTCGAAACGCTTGCACAGTCGTATATCAGCAATCAGGAAAACGCCAACGCCATCGCCACCCTTGAACGGCTTTATGAAAAGAACCGCGACCGCGAGGACATCCTTGGCATGCTGGTGCAGCTCTACGGGCAGGAGAAAGACTATGCCAATGCCATAAATACGCTCGACCGGCTGGAACAGCTGGAGGGTAAAAGCGAACGGCTGTCGTACGCCAAGGCGAACATATACAGCGAGCAGGGCGATAAGAAGGCCGCCGTGGAGGAGATGAAGAAACTGGCCGACCAGTATCCTAACGACCTCAACTACCGCGGGCTGTATGCCGACATGCTGCTCATGAACGGACAGGAAAAGAAGGCATTCGACATCTATACGGGAATACTGGAAGAAGAGCCCGGAAACAGCCGCGCACAGCTGTCGCTCCGCTCCTATTACCTGCAGCAGAACGATACGGCCATGGCCGATGCCGTTACCATGAAGCTGCTGCTCAACAAGAATACCTCCCCGGCAGACAAGGCCTACATCATGCGGCAGGAGATAGGCGAGAGCGAACGGCAGGGCGGCGACAGCACCAAGGTGCTCGGCATGTTCCGCCGCATCCTCGGGCAGCCGCAAGCCGATGCCGACATGGGCATCCTCTGCGCCACTTACATGAGCCTGAAGAAAATGCCGCACGACAGCATCAGCCGGGTGCTCGGGCAGGTGCTTGCCGCCGCGCCGGATAATGCGGCCGCACGCCTGCAGCTCGTGGGCTACGCATGGGAGAAGCAAGACATGGACCGCATCATCGAACTGTGCAAGGCAGCCCGGCAGTACAACCCCGACGAGATGGCGTTCTATTACTACCAAGGCATGGCCTACTTCCGCAAGGACGATACGGAAAACGCCCTCGGTGCTTTCCAGAACGGCATCGGTGTCATCAATGCCCAGAGCGACCCCGGCATCGTGAGCGATTTCTATGCCGTGATGGGCGACCTGCTCTACCAGAAGGGCAGGCAGCAGGAGGCATTTGCCGCCTACGACTCTTGCCTTCAGTGGAAAGACGACAATATCGGGTGCATGAACAATTACGCCTATTACCTGAGCGAGCTGGGCCTGCAGCTCGACAAGGCCGAACAGATGGCCTACAAGGTCATCAAGGCCGAGCCGGGAAATGCCACCTACCTTGATACCTATGCATGGATACTGTTCAAGCAGAAACGGTATGCCGAGGCAAAGATATATATCGACCAGACGCTGCTGTGCGACTCCGACAGCAGTGCCGTGATACTCGAGCACGCCGGCGACATCTACGCCATGAGCGGAGACGTGGCCCGGGCGCTCGTCCTCTGGGCGGAGGCGTTGAAGAAAGCCCCCGGGAATAAAGTGCTTATACGTAAAATCAAGCAAAAAAAATACCTAAAAGAATGAAACCGTTAAGTTATTTGAAGATGGCCTTCATGGCAGTTCCTTTCGTACTGGGGAGCTGTGTCACCTCAAAGAAAGTAGTGAAAGAAACGGCAACGCCGGTTCTGAGTGCCGAGGCCCAGCAGCAGCAAGCGTTCCTCCAGAAAGTGAGCGACAATGCCCAGTATGCCAAGTTTGTCACATCGAAAGTGAAGTTTTCCGTCCAAGTGGGTTCGCAGGACCTGACGCTCACGGGCAATCTGAAGATGAAGCGCGACGACGTGATCCGGCTTCAGCTGATGGCTTTTGGGTTTGTTGAGGCCGGCCGCATCGAGTTTACGAAAGACTATGTGCTCATCATGGACCGCATCAACAAGCAGTACCTGAAGGCCAGCTACGACCAGGTTGATTTCCTCCGTACCAGCGGGCTGAATTTCTATTCCCTTCAGGCATTGTTCTGGAACGAGCTGTTCCTGCCCGGCGTGGACAAGATGACCGACGAGGTGTTGAAGGGTTACGAGACGAGCCGGATCGACGACGATGTCATCATTTCCTATGAAAAGGATAAGATGACGTACAAGTGGCTGGCAGGGAAGGATGCGGCCCTTATCAAGATGGCCAACATCATGTATACGGACAAGTACAGGGGCAGTTCGCAGCTCAACTGGGACTATCAGGACTTCCAGGCATTGGGCTCGAAGAAGTTCCCCACCAACAATCAGATATTGTTCCGCACCTCGGATAAGGAGGTGAAGCTGGGTATCCTCCTCAACTATATAGGCAACGAGAGCGAATGGGAGACCCGCACGGAAGTGTCGAACAAATATAAGGAAGTGAAGGTCGACGAGATTCTGCGTCGGTTCATGTCTTTGTAAAGGATGAGAAGATACGGTATACTGTTGTTTATGCTGGCTTTCACGCTGGCGCCGTACGCACAGAAACGCAAGGCGTCAACGGCGAAGGCCCGCACCTCTGCCGTCAGGAAGAAACAGGCGGCCCCCCGCGCTCCGGCCAAGGCTGCCGGCGGCCAGGTGTCGATCAAGGGATTGCAGAACCAGCGCCAGCAGATACAGCGGCAGATAAAGGAGCAGGAGCAGCGCCTGCGTTCGAACGAGCGCGACGTGAAGCAGCGTTTGCAGAACCTGATGATTATCAACACCGAAATCGAAGGCAAGCGGAAGACCATCGACACCATCCGCCGCGATATTTCTTCGCTCGACGGCAATATCAAGGTGCTCGACGGCCAACTCCTGGTGTTGCAGAAGCAGTTGGCCGACAGCAAGCAAAAGTATATCAAGTCGATGCACTACATGCACCGCAACCGCTCTTACCAGAGCCAGCTGATGTTCATCTTCAGTGCGCAGAACTTCACGCAGATGTACCGCCGCATGCGGTTCATGCGCGAATACGCCACCTACCAGCGGGCACAGGGGGACATGCTGAAGGCGAAACAAGCCGAGGTGGAAGAGAAGCACAGCGAACTGACCGATGCGAAGCGGCAGAAAAACCAGCTGTTATATAAAGGTGAACAAGAGCGCCGCAGCCTGGAAGGCAAGCAGGCCGAGCAGCAGAACGTGGTGTCGGCGCTGAAGAAACAGCAGAAAACCATTCAGGCCATCATCGACCAGCAGCGCAGGAAAGACGCTGCGCTTAATGCACAGATCGACAGGCTGATAGCCGAGGAGGTGGCCCGTGCCAAAGCGCGTGCCGCAGCGGAGGCCAAGCGCAGGGCCGAAGCCGAGGCGGCACGGGAGCGCGAAGCCGAGCTGGCCCGTAGGAAAGCGGCCGCCGAGGCTGCTGCGCGCGAGAATGCCCGCCGTATAGCCGAAGCGAAAGCCAAGGAGGAACGCCTGAAGGCCGAGGCCCGTGCTGCGTCGCGCAAGGAGCGGGCCGCTGCCGAAGCCGCAGCCCGGGCTGCCGCCGAGGAGCGCCGCGAGGCTGAACGCAAGGCTGCCGCCGAGGCTAAGGAGCATGCCAAGGAGATGGCCGAAGCCAAGAAGGAGCGCGAGGCCGGCTATACGATGAGCAGCGACGACCGCCGCATCAGCGGCGGTTTCGAGAGCAACCGCGGCCGCCTGCCGATGCCGATTACCGGGCCGTACAAGATTGTGAGCCATTTCGGCCAATATAATGTAGAGGGCTTGAACAATGTGCGCCTCGACAATAAGGGCATCAATATCCAAGGCCAGTCCGGCGCACAAGCCCGTTCCATCTTCGACGGTGAGGTGAGCGCGGTATTCAGTTTCGGCGGTACCGCCGTTGTCATGGTGCGCCACGGCAATTATATATCGGTATACTGCAACCTCTCGGGCGTCAGTGTGCACCGGGGGCAGAAGGTGAGCACCCGCCAGGTACTGGGCACGGTGGGTGCCGAGAACATCCTACAGTTCCAGCTCCGCCGCGAAACGGCGAAGCTCAACCCCGAGGCGTGGTTGGGGAGGTGATTGGGGATTAGGGATTACGGATTATGGTTTGATAGTTTGGGGGGTTAACGGATAAATTCGTACAAGGTGCTTGTACGAATTGTAAATCCACGAATACCCGGAACTACAGCTGGAGTGCTGAAAGCAGTTGTGTATACGTAGTGATGGCGTTTCCTATTTCGCTGATGCAGATATATTCGTCGGCGCTGTGCGAGCGCTCTGACTGGCCCGGCCCCAGTTTCAGCGAGGGGAACGGCATCAGGGCTTGGTCGGAAAGTGTGGGCGAGCCGAAAGGCCGCATGCCCATCTGCAGGCAGCGCTCCACCAGGGGGTGCCCCAGCGGTATCGCCGACGAGCCGAGGCGGAACGAACGGGCCTTCAGCCGGCTTTTTACGTGTTGCTGCAGGAAAGTCAGTACGTCCTCGTTGCGGTAATGCTCGTTTGTGCGCACATCGATGATGAAGTCGCAGCGGTCGGGCACCACGTTGTGCTGCGTGCCGCTGTTCACTACCGTTACCGTCATCTTCGTCGGCCCCAGCCATTCGCTCTCTTTCTCGAAGCGGTAGTCGCGCAGCCATATCAAGTCGTCGAGCGCTTCATAGATAGCGTTCAGCCCCTCGTTGCGTGCTGCATGCCCCGCTTTTCCGTATGCAGTCCCGTCGATAACCATCAGTCCTTTTTCGGCAACGGCCGGCTGCATGCCGGTAGGTTCGCCCACGACGGCGGCACTGACGGGTGGTAACAGAGGCAGCACGCTACTGATACCGTCTTTGCCCGACACTTCTTCTTCTGCCGACGCCAAATAAATCAGATTATATGGCTGACTGCTTGCCGTAAGTATTCTGAATGCCTGCAGCAGGCTGACCAGTCCTCCTCCGCAGTCGTTGGCCCCAAGCCCGTATAGGCGGTCGCCCTCGACGGTGGGTGTAAAGGGGTTGCGCGTCCAGCTGCCGGTAGGCTTCACGGTGTCGATGTGGGCGTTTAGCAGCAGTGTCGGCTTTTGGCTGTTATAGCCGGGGCTTACTGCCCAAATGTTGTTCCCCTTGCGCTGATAGTCGATACCGGTCGTTTTGAGAAAAACGCCCATTTCATCGGCTGCTTTCGCCTCGTCGCGGCTCACGGAGGGGATGGCAACCAATGCTTTGAGCAGTTCCACCGCATCGTTCAGATAGTTGTTTATGTCCATTGTTGTACTGGTTTTGCAGGCAAAGATACAAAAAAGAATGGATTTAAAGGGCCTATAAGCATGATTTAGAAGATATATCGCTTGATTTTTTACACTTGCTTATAGAGCTTTGCTTCCGTGTGTTGATTGTTATAAAAGTTTATTTTAACACAAAATAAGTAAAAAAAAACAGGATATTATTTTTTTCTTGTTTATTTTGCATTGTGTATACATTATATTATTAACTTTAATTGTATTTACCATTATGAAAAAATATTTTTTTGACGGTATTATTATGGATGATGGTGGTATCGTCGACTTTTCAAAAACTATGGGCTACGGAATACCTCGAAATGCCTTTGGCACTTTGAATCTGGAATAGGAGAGATAAAACTTTCCGGATAATCTGTCCTCTACGCACTTTGTATTTTAACCATATCAATTTAATTATGATGAAAAAGGGAAATAATAAAAACATGCAGCTGCTTATACTTGTTGTAGCAGCATTCTTACCGATGACCCTGTCTGCACAGAAGCTCACTCCGCAGATGCTGGTGGAAGGGAAAGTATGGAAGATGAAGAAAGTTGTGGTAGGAACTTTTCCCTTGGAGGCGGTGCCGCACCATAGCGATGTGCTATACGGCGACACCTTGATAGAGGGGAAAATGTGGAAAAAACTGTATACCGCAGGCTATGAGGACGGTATCCCGACGACGAGCGCCTGCGCCCTCTATGAGGAGGGAAAGAAAGTGTATTGCTACTATTATCACAGCAACCAGACGTGTCTTCTTTACGATTTCGGCTGTACCGTGGGCGACACGCTCACTTGCCATGACAGTAAGGTGAAGGTGATGGAAACCGACACGATAGAGGTGGACGGAGAGCGCCTGCGGCGCATCTATGTCAGCGAACTTGATGAGCAGGGCAGGCCGACCGATAGCGGATGGCCATGGGGAAGCGTCTGGGTGGAAGGCGTTGGCGCTGTTGGCGGCGTGACAAGCCCTCTACTGTATCCCGGCAACTACTATAACTTGGAAGCATGCGAAATCGACGGACGCGCGGTGTTCATGCGCCCACAGTTTTATGCGTCAGGCGTGACGGCAATCACCTCTCCCGAAGTGCGGCCGGCGCGTAGCGATGCTGACAGCTACGACCTCGGCGGGCGGCCCTCCGGCCGGCGTCCGGGCGGCATCGGAATAAGCAAGGGGAAGAAACTGCTGCACCGCTGAACGGGCTGCGGCACAACCGCCAGGGGGCATGACAATAAACTTTTATTCCATTGTTCCTTCATCCCGAACTCGGGTAATATCTGTATTCTGCCCTGTAAATTTTGCATTGCGCGGCAAAATGATTAACTTTGCAGCGAATTGCAGAAAACGAAACAGATAACAGAAATGGATAAAATCAAGAAAATCGTGCTCACTGGCGGACCGTGTGCCGGGAAAACCACTGCACTGGTCAGGGTGATTGAGCACTTCTCGAGCCGCGGGTTCAAGGTGTTCACGATTCCTGAAGTGCCTACGCTGTTCAGTCAGGCCGGCATGGACTACCTCACGGATAACGAGCGGTTTTTTTATGAAGGCGAAAAGGCAACGCTCGAAATGCAGCTGGCACTGGAGGATAAGTTTGTGCGTATGGCCGAGCAGATAGAACAGCCTGCCGTCATCGTGTGCGACCGCGGGGCAATGGATATATCGGCTTACATGCAACCGGAAATGTGGGAAGAGATAACGGCTGCCGTGGGCACGAGCACAGGTGAGCTGCGCGACAGCCGCTACGATGCCGTGCTGCATCTGGTTTCGGCTGCCGACGGTGCAGAGCAGTTTTATACCACCAGCACCAACAAGCAGCGTACCGAGGGGCTCGACATGGCACGCCAACTGGACAAGAAGGTAATCGACGCATGGACGGGGCACCCCCATCTGCGCGTAATCAATAATCATGAGGACTTCGAAAATAAGCTGAACCGCGTGCTGAAAGAGATATCGGGCGTGCTCGGGCTGCCGCAGTCGATAGAGGAAGAACGCAAGTATATCGTGGAGGTGACGGGCGAAATCCCCGACTGCGTGGAAAGCGACATCATACAGACCTACCTGACGGCCGAGCCGGGATGCGAGGTGAGGCTGCGCAAGCGTAGCTGGAAAGGCAAATGCGTGAATGTGCATACCACGAAGAAACGCATCTCGGACGTGGAGCAGATAGAGACGGAGCGGCAAATCAGCAACAACCTCTACGACTCGCTGCTCGGGCAGGCCGACCCTTACCGGCAGACCATCCGCAAGCGCCGGCGGAGCTTTATATGGAAAGGGCAGTATTTCGAGCTCGACGCCTATCAGGAGCCCGCCGGAGGCTTGGTGATACTGGAAACCAAGGGCGTGGTGCAGCAAGAGCCGGTAAAGTTCCCGCCGTTCATCAGGGTGCTGGAAGACATAACGGGCAATACCCGCTATTACAACTACAATCTGGCACTGGCACGGAAGAGCTGAGGAAATATATGTAAGGGAAGTAGGCAAAAATACCTCTGTTTTTTTTGTTTTCTGCTCTTTTTGCACTACTTTTGCAGAGAATTAAACAAAAATAATATGCAGACAAACAGCCATTTTTCAGTACTCATCCACGAACAGGCCCGCAACTATGGCGACCGCGAAGTGATAGTCTATCAGGATTTCGGCGGCACGAAATGGAAATCCTGCTCGTGGAACCAGTTTTCACAAAAAGCAAAAGTGGTTTCCAATTCGATGCTCAACTTAGGCGTAAAGCCCCAGGAAAATATAGGTGTCTTCTCGCAGAACTCGGTACAGTATCTGTTTACCGACTTCGGCGCGTGGGGCATCCGGGCGGTGACAGTGCCGCTGTATGCCACCAGTTCGGAGCAGCAGTTGCAGTTCATCGTCAACGATGCAAACATACGGTTCCTCTTCGTCGGCGATCAGGAACAGTATAACAAGGCACGGCGCGTAATCGGCATGTGCCATTCGCTCGAGCGAATCATCGTCTTCGACAACTCGGTGCGCATCTCCACGCACGACCCTAATGCGCTCTACTTCGACGACTTCCTGAGGCTGGGGGAGAACCTGCCGCGGCAGACAGAGGTGGAACAGCTCTACCGGCAGGCCAGCTTCGACGACATAGCCAACATCCTGTATACAAGCGGCACGACGGGCGATTCGAAAGGTGTCATCCTCACCCACGGGCAATACCACGCAGCCTTCGAGGCCAACCATAAGTGCGTGCCCATCGACGAGCGCGACCGGGTGCTCAACTTCCTGCCATATACCCACATCTTCGAGCGTGCATGGACGATACTGGCGCTTACGGAAGGCTGTACGCTCATCGTGAACACCATACCGCAGAACGTGCAGCAGTCGATGCGCGAAACCCACCCTACGAGCATGAGCTCGGTGCCCCGCTTCTGGGAGAAAGTATATGCCGGCGTAATGGAGCAAATCGACAATGCCGGCGCGGCCAAACGGAAAATCTTCAAGCATGCGCTGGCCGTGGGGCGGAAACACAACATCGAATACCTGAGCCGGGGCAAGCGGCCGCCGTTGGCGCTGCGCTTGGAATACGAGATGATAAACAAGACGATATTCAGCCTGGTGCGCAAGGAACTGGGGCTGGAGAATGCCAATATCTTCCCGACGGCAGGTGCGGCCGTGTCCGAACATGTACAGGAGTTCGTGTGCAGCATCGGGCTGAACATGATAGTGGGCTACGGTCTCACCGAGAGCCTGGCCACCGTAAGCTGCATCCATAAAGGCAAACCTTTCACCGTGGGCAGCGTGGGGTTCCCCATCGAGGGGCTCAGCATCAAAATCAGCGACGGAGGCGAAATCCTGCTGAAAGGCCCTACCATAACCAAGGGCTACTATAAGCGCGACGACGTGACGAAGGCCGCTTTCGACAGCGAGGGCTACTTCCGCACGGGCGATGCCGGATACATCAAAAACGGCGAGCTGTTCCTGACGGAGCGCATCAAGGACTTGTTCAAGACATCCAACGGGAAATATATCGCCCCGCAGATGATAGAGTCACGGCTGCTCGTAGACAAATACATCGACCAGATAGCCGTCATCGCCGACGAGCGGAAGTTTGTATCGGCTCTCATCATCCCCGAATACCGCCTGCTGGAGAAGTATGCCCGCGAACATAACATCCCCTTCGGAAGCCGTGAAGACCTCTGCGCCAACGAGCGGATACACAAGATGATGATGGAGCGCATCGAGACGCTGCAGCAGCAGCTGGCCCACTATGAACAGATAAAGCGCTTCACGCTGCTGCCCCACCACTTCAGTATGGAGAACGGCGAGCTGACCAACACGCTGAAGATAAAACGCCGCGTGCTGAACGAGAACTACAAGGCCGAGATTGACGAGATGTACCGGGAATAGGCTTCCCCGCAGTCGTGCCCCGGCTCCTCCTTCCCGAGGAGAGAGGGGGATTTGAAGAATGAAAAAATAAGCAAGGATGATTACAGCAGAACAGTTGAAGGATGTGATGGAGCGCGCGGAAGCGTTGCACCGATACCTGGAAATAGACAAAAAGAAAATAGAATTCGAGGAAGAGGAGTTGCGCACGCAGGCTCCCGACTTCTGGGAAGACGCGAAGCGGGCCGAGGAGCAGATGAGAAAGGTAAAGGCCATCAAAAGGTGGCTCGACGGCTATGCTGGGGTGCGTACTGCCGCCGACGAGCTGCAGCTGGCCTTCGACTTCTATAAAGACGAAATGGTGACCGAAGAGGAGGTGGACGACGACTACAGGAAGGCGGTCGGGGCCATCGAGGAACTGGAACTGAAGAATATGCTGCGCCAGAAGGAAGACCCGATGGACTGCGTGATGAAAATAAACTCGGGTGCCGGCGGCACGGAGAGCCAGGACTGGGCTTCGATGCTGATGCGCATGTACCAGCGCTGGGCTGAGGCTCATGGCTATAAGGTGACTATCTCCAACCTGCAGGACGGCGACGAGGCGGGCATCAAGAGCGTGACAATGGAAATAGAGGGGGGCGAGTATGCCTACGGATACCTTAAAAGCGAGAACGGCGTGCACCGCTTGGTGCGCGTAAGCCCGTTTAACGCCCAGGGCAAGCGCATGACCTCGTTTGCTTCGGTATTCGTGTCGCCGCTGGTCGATGATACCATCGAGGTGTACGTCGACCCGGCGAAGTTGTCGTGGGATACATTCCGTTCGTCGGGTGCCGGCGGACAGAACGTGAACAAGGTTGAATCGGGTGTACGCCTGCGCTATTGGTACACCGATCCCGATACGGGGGAAGAAGAGGAGATACTCATCGAGAATACCGAGACACGCGACCAGCCGAAAAACCGTGCCAAGGCTTTGCTGCTGCTGAAGTCGCAGCTTTACGACCGCGCCATGAAAAAGCGGCTGGAGGCACAGGCGAAGATTGAAGCGGGGAAGAAAAAGATAGAGTGGGGTTCGCAGATACGCTCGTACGTGTTCGACGACCGCCGCGTGAAAGACCACCGCACCAACCACCAGACCACGGACGTGGACGGTGTGATGAACGGCAAGATAGACGAGTTCATCAAGGCTTACCTGATGGAGTATCCCGTGAACGATGATGAACAGCAACTTTAATAAACATGAAACTATGAGTGAGAAAAGAAATGCAAAGCGTTCTGCCTATCAGAAAAAGCAGGAGCAGGAAGGGAAGAAAGTGATATACTGGATATTGGGCGTGCTGATAGTGCTCACCATCATCTATCTCATCTGGACCTTCAGCATCATGTCGTAGCGGGAATGAGCGGGTTGGAAATCGAACGCAAGTTCCTCGTAACGGGCGATGCCTACAAGCAGGCGGCATACGGCAGCAGCCGCATCAAGCAAGGCTATATCTGCAGTGGCGGCGGCCGTACGGTCAGGGTGCGCATCCGCGGCGGCAGGGGATATCTTACCATCAAGGGGCCCAGCGATGCCAAGGGCATGAGCCGCTACGAGTTTGAAAAGGAAATCACGCTCGAAGAGGCGGAACAGTTGTTCGGCCTTTGCGAACCCGGCATCATTGACAAGACGCGCTATCTTGTGAAGAGCGGGAAACATACCTTCGAGGTAGACGAATTCTACGGTGACAACGAGGGGCTGGTGATGGCCGAGGTGGAGCTGGAAAGCGAGGACGAAGCTTTCGAAAAGCCCGGTTTCATCGGCAGGGAAGTGACGGGCGACCGCCGCTTTTATAACAGTCACCTGCGCAAGCACCCCTTCGCTATCTGGCGCGTATCCTTACCGCCAGAAAGCCAATAAGCGCTGCCAGCGTCACGCCCGAGGCATTAGCAGCCAGGTCGAGCCAATCGCCGCTGCGCCGCCCGCCGGTGCAATATGCTTGCAGCAGCTCGATGGCGCCGCTCATCACGATGGGGGCCAGCCATGCCCATAGGGCCAGTTTCATGCGGTCGGCCCGTCCGTGCTTCTTAAGGTATTCAAACCAAAGTACGGCGCATGTCCCGCCGTACATGGCTATGTGTGCCCACTTGTCGATGAACGCGACGCTGTCCAGCTCGGTAGTGGGTGGCGTGAAGAACGACAAAAACCAAATCACGAGGAAAAGCACGGTGGAAACAGGGTATCTTTTGAGGAATCGGTAGGTTTGTGGCATATTTGCTTACTGTTTTGGTGCAAAAGTAAGAATTATTTTATAATTTTGCAAGCGGATTGGTGAGAAAGTTAATATGGCACAATTGGAAAGGGTTCATTTCGGAAGTAAACTGGGTATTATCTTGGCCACGGCCGGTTCGGCTGTGGGCTTGGGCAATGTGTGGCGTTTCCCCTATATGGCGGGGCAGAACGGCGGCGCGGTGTTTATAATGATTTATCTGGGCTGCGTGCTTTTGCTCGGCATCCCCTGCATGATCAGCGAGTTCATTATCGGGCGGCATGCACAGGCGAACACGGCGCGGGCATACAGTAAGCTGGCCGGCGGCACGCCATGGAAACTGGTAGGGCTGCTCGGCGTATCTACCGGCTTCCTTATCACCGGCTATTACGCCGTTGTTTCAGGTTGGTGCCTGCAGTATATCTATGCATCCCTTGTTGGGCACCTGCATGGCGACCCTGCATATATCCGGAGTTATTTTTCCGCTTTTTCGAACGACCCCTTTAAGCCCGTGTTCTGGACGGTCATCTTCTTCCTTATCACACATTTCGTCATTGTTCATGGTGTGCGCGCGGGCATCGAGAAAGCCTCGAAGCTGATGATGCCCACATTATTCATATTACTGATAGTCATCGTGGCAGCCTCCTGCATGCTGCCCGGCGCGATGAAGGGTGTCGCTTTCTTGTTCAGGCCCGACATGTCGAAACTGAGCAGCGACGTATTCCTCGGCGCTCTGGGACAGTCGTTCTATTCGCTTAGCCTTGCCATGGGATGCCTGTGCACCTATGCTTCTTACTTCAGCCGGCAGACCAATCTTACGCGGTCAGCCATACAAATCGGATTAATAGATTCGGTGATAGCTGTTCTTGCCGGACTCATGATATTCCCGGCGGCTTTCTCCGTGGGCGTGAATCCCGACAGCGGGCCATCGCTGATATTCATCACGCTGCCCAGCGTGTTCCAGCAGGCCTTTGCCGGTTTGCCGGCAGTGGGATACGCTGTCTCCCTCCTGTTCTATGCTTTGCTGGCGTTGGCGGCCTTGACGTCGCTTATCTCGCTCCATGAGGTGAGCACGGCTTTCCTCCACGAGGAACTGCGCATCACCCGCAGGACTGCGGCGCTCATCGTAACGGTGGCCTGTTCGGTTATCGGCGCTTTCTGTTCGCTGTCGCTTGGCGCTGTCGACTGGCTCCGGGTCTATGGCAGGCCACTCTTCGAATGGTTCGACTTCGTAACGGGGCAGCTGTTCCTGCCCATAGGCGGATTCTTTACCTGCTTATTCATCGGATGGTACGTGCCCCATAAGGTAGTGCGCGACGAGTTTACCAATTGGGGAACGCTGCGCGGGCAGTTCTTCCATCTCTACTTGTTCAGCGTGAAGTACGTCTGCCCGGTTTGTATCCTGCTGATTTTCCTGCATCAGTTCGGCGTCATTTAAGGAGGGCTGTATGGCAACAACGGAAAGAGGCGCATTCGGAAGTAAGCTGGGCATCATCCTTGCCACGGCGGGCTCGGCGGTAGGATTAGGCAATGTGTGGCGTTTCCCTTTCATGGCGGGGCAGAACGGCGGAGCGGCATTCATACTGATTTACCTCGGGTGTATCGTGTTGCTGGGCATTCCCGGTATGGTCAGCGAGTTTATCATAGGCCGCCATGCGGCATCCAATGCTGCGCGGGCTTACGACAGTCTGTCGGAAGGTAAGCCATGGCGCGTGGTGGGCTATCTGGGGATTTTAACGGCTACCGTCATCCTCGGCTTTTATGCCGTTGTGGCTGGCTGGTGCCTGCAATACCTGTATGCTTCGCTGTCCGGTCACCTGTCGGGCGATGCCGGCTACGTGCGCAGTTATTTCGGTTCGTTCTCCGTACATCCGGTGAAACCGGCTGTATGGAGCGTTGCTTTCGTGCTGATAACACATCTTGTCATTGTCCGCGGCGTACGTAACGGCATCGAAAAGGCATCGAAGTTGCTTATGCCGGCTTTGTTTGTGCTCTTAGTGGTGATTGTCATTGCCTCTTGCATGCTGCCGGGTGCGGCCGAAGGCGTGAGATTCTTGCTGATGCCCGACTTTGGAAAGCTCTCAAGCAGTGTTTTCCTTGAGGCCTTGGGGCAAGCTTTCTTCTCGCTCAGCCTTGGTACGGCCTGTCTCTGCACCTATGCCAGCTATTTCGGCAAACGGGTTGATTTGCTGAAGTCGGCTTCGCAGATAGCCTTTATCGATACCCTGATAGCCGTGCTGGCCGGTTTGATGATATTCCCTGCTGCTGCGTCTGTAGGCGTGAGTCCCGACAGCGGGCCTTCACTGATATTCATCACGCTGCCTAATGTTTTCCAACAGGCTTTCTCTGCCATGCCGGCTGTAGGTTATGTTGTCGGCGTGATGTTCTATGCATTGCTTGTATTCGCAGCCCTTACGTCGACCATCTCAATGCACGAAATCGGCACGGCCTTCTTCCATGAAGAATTGCGGTTGCCGCGTAAGAAGGCCGCATGGATTATCACGTCTGTCTGTTGCGCCCTTGCCGTATTGTGTTCCCTCTCGGTTGGGGCATTGCCGGGGCTGCGGCTGTTCGGGCGCCCGTTGATGGACTTCTGCGATTTCCTTACGGCACAGTTCATGCTGCCGGCCGGGGCGTTCATGACCAGCATTTACGTAGGCTGGTTCGTATCGCGTAAAGTGGTGCACAGCGAGTTTACCAACGGCGGCACGTTGCATGCGCGGTTCTTCCATGCCTATTTGTTCTGTGTCAGGTACGTAGTGCCTGTCTGTATCTTCATGGTATTCCTGCATCAGTTTGGCGTGATATGAAATTGCAAGACTTCTTCTATTTCCAAAAGTCCGACCGGCGGATGCTCATCGCTTTGCTTGCGCTGACCGCCGTTGGCGCAGGCATCATATATTATGTAGGCGGGAACAATGGTAGGACTGCCGTTGCCGAACCCGACACAGTCATGCGGGCGGACATTGAAAAAGGGCGGTTTCATCGGGAACCGGTTGTTCGTTATAATACGGAAAGCCGGCGCGAAGAACTTTTCGTGTTCGACCCGAACACGGCCGACAGTACGCAACTGCTCCGTTTAGGGCTGCAACCGTGGCAGGTGCGCAGCATTTACCGCTACCGTGCAAAGGGCGGGGTATACCGCCGCCCGCGGGATTTCGCGCGCCTTTACGGGCTGACGGTAAGGCAATACCGGCGGCTGGAACCTTATATCCGTATATCGCCCGACTTCCGTCCGGCAGCCGAATTGTTTAAAGACGACCGCCGCCCTGTACGTGATACGTCGCTGTATCCTGTCAAATTGCAGGGGGAAGAGCGCGTGATACTGAACACTGCCGATACAAATATGCTGAAGCGGGTGCCCGGTATAGGCAGCTATTTCGCGCGCCAAATCGTCAGGTATGGCCGGTTGCTGGGCGGCTATGTGCGTATAGAACAGCTTTCCGAAATAGAGGGGTTCCCGATGGAATCGATGAAATACTTTGCCGTGGAGCATCCGCAGACACAGCGGATGAATGTCAACAAGCTGACACTGAACCAGCTGCAGCGCCATCCTTATCTTAATTTTTTCCAGTCGAAGGCCATTGTGGACTACCGGCGTTTGCGCGGGCCGTTAAAGAGCCTGCACGACCTCAAGCTTTCAAAGGATTTCCCGCCCGAAGCCATCGAGCGTTTAGCACCCTATGTCGAGTTCTGATACTTCCTTTGCTTTCTCACATCCCATATATGTGATGTTGAAGCCGGCTGGCCCGCGGTGTAACCTGTCATGCCGCTACTGCTATTATTCGGGGAAACGAGGGCTTTTCGATGAAACCGCGGATTTTTGTATGGACGATACACTTTTGGAAGCATTCACGGAACAATACATTGCAGCCCAAACACAGGCCGAAGTGCTTTTCACGTGGCATGGCGGCGAGCCGCTGCTCCGCCCACTGTCGTTCTATCGGAAGGCCTTGGCTTTGCAGCAGCGGTATGCGGGCGGAAAGCATATCGATAATTGCCTGCAGACCAACGGTACGCTGCTCACCGACGAGTGGTGCCGTTTCTTCAGCGACAACCATTTCCTTATAGGTATTTCCATCGACGGCCCACGTAGATTCCATGATGCGCTTCGCGGGCATACGTTCGACCGCGTGATGCACGGTATCGACCTGCTCAACCGTCATGGCGTGCAGTGGAACGCAATGGCTGTGGTGAACAGCCTGAACGTGGAGTATCCCTTGGAGTTCTACCGTTTCTTTAAGCAGATAGGATGCCGTTATTTGCAGTTTACGCCTGTCGTAGAGCGTGATGACCGCGGAAACCTTACAAAGGAATCGGTTTCATCGGAGCAATGGGGGCAGTTCGTTTGCGGAATATTTGATGAGTGGGTGCGGAACGATGTGGGCGGAACCTTTGTGCAGCTCTTTGATGCCACGCTGGCCAATTGGTGCGGCGTGGCACCGGGTGTCTGTTCGCTGGCCCCGCTGTGCGGTCAGGCGGCAGCAATGGAGTTCAACGGCGACGTTTACAGTTGCGACCATTTTGTCTTCCCCGCCTATAAGCTCGGTAATATCCGGCGGCAGACTATAGCCGAAATGATGTACAGCGACCGCCAGCGGCTGTTTGGTTCAAGCAAGCGCACCTCGCTGCCGCGCCAGTGCCGCGAGTGCCGTTACCTTTTTGCCTGCAACGGGGAATGCCCCAAGAACCGCTTTGCCACCGACTGTTACGGCCAGCCCGGCCTTAATCATCTCTGTGCCGGCTATTACCGCTTCTTCAGTCATGCGGCTCCTTACATGGATTACATGAAGGCCGAGCTCGATGCCGGGCGTAGTCCGGCCAATATCATGGCGGAAGGGAACGGCCATCCGGGGGGCGTCATAAGGGAATCGGAGTAACGTTCCTTACCCAACCATCAAATTCCGCGGTAAAGACGGAAGGGACAGAAACCCTAAAGGCAGGCCAAGGGCAGCAGGCGGATAAGGGGGCAAAAAGATTTATAGCTATAAATCCGAGAAATATTGCAATAAATCTCGGAAATATTGCAATATTTGTTTCNNCGTTGGCGGACAACGGGCAACTACCGGTTTTGATTTTTGGCCATTTTTCTGAGATTTTTGGCCAAAAATCTCAGAAAAATGGCCAAAAATCATCCGGGCCGCTTTCCCTTATGCCGCCAGATTAGCGCGGGTTTCTTATCCCGAACGGGCGTATTTTATGCTAGTTGCATGAAGAAATAACATTTTTCTTTAGAGGAAACCAGCTTGATTCGTATTTCGAATGGAATCCAAAATAGGAACCGCCGTATACCGGACGGCATGTACGGTGGTGTGAGAGGCAGGAAAACGAAAGTAGGAAGAAAACTACTTGTTTTCCTCCTACTCAATTATGGTCGGGATGAGGCGACTCGAACGCCCGACCCCTACGTCCCGAACGTAGTGCGCTACCAACTGCGCTACATCCCGATTGCCCGAAAGCGAGTGCAAAGGTACGGCAAAAAAATGAAACTCGTGCATTTTTTTAAAGAAAAATTTGCTGATTCGATAAAAAAGACGTATCTTTGCACCCGCAAACAGCAAAAATGGTGCCTTAGCTCAGTTGGTAGAGCATCGGACTGAAAATCCGTGTGTCCCCGGTTCGATTCCTGGAGGCACCACCACGCAAAAAGCCGCTCATGAAAGAGCGGCTTTTTTGCGTGATAGCAGGCTGGGCAAATCCCTATAAACTTATGGCTCACCCGGTAATCCCGGAGGGGGACACGCCCCGTGAATCCGGGTGGCGGAGGCCCGAAGCGTTCACAGCAGTTCCGGTAGCTGTGACAGTTTTACAGAATTGCTGCCTTTTATTAATATGTAATAGCCCTCGGGCCGTTTTTCTGCAATGGCCGCTTTCACCTCTTCTATATCCTTGAACCTGCGGAAAGGACAGTTGACAGAATCAAATTCGGACCCAACCAGCCACACTTGCTCGAAACCAGCTGTCAGTAAAAAGTCGGCAACCTTTTGATGCTCCTCGTGCGACGCGCTGCCCAGTTCGCCCATCTGCCCGATAATGGCCATCTTCGGGCCGGCATTCATCAGTTTGAAGTTTTGCAATGCTGCAGCCATGCTTGTCGGGTTGGCATTGTAGGCATCCACGATGAGTTTGTTTTTTCCCGTCACGTCGAACTGGCTGCGGTTGTTGCTGGGGACGTAGCCGGCCAAGGCGCGATCGATCTGCTCGGGCTTTATGCCGAAATGCAGTCCGATGGCGATGGCTGCGAGCATGTTGTCGATGTTGTAGGCACCGATGAGGTGTGTCCCGACCTCGTGCCACCCGGTGCTGTCTGTCCGCCATCTGAACGTGAGGAATGGCGCACATCCGATGACCTCTCCCCATACCTCACTGCTGTTGTCGCCGCCGTAGCAAACCAGACGGTCGACACGGCGCTCCTCTGCCATCCGCATCAGGTACTCATTGTCTGCATTGATGAAGACGAGTGCATTGCGGGCTGCGAGGAAATCGTAAAGCTCGCCTTTCGTTTGGCAGACGCCTTCGAACGATCCGAAGCCCTGAAGGTGCGCCTTGCCGACGTTGGTTATCAGTCCACAGGTGGGTTCCGCCGTTTCCGCCAGCGTCTTTATGTCGCCCGGGTGGCTGGCTCCCATCTCGATGACGGCTATCTGGTGCTCTTCTGTGAGGCGGAACAATGTTTTTGGCACTCCTACGTCGTTGTTGAAGTTGCCCTGCGTGAAAAGCACATTGTATTTTTGTGCGAGCACGCCAGCCACCAGTTCCTTGGTTGTTGTTTTCCCGTTAGTGCCCGTGATGCCGATGACGGGGATGCCGAACCGCCGGCGGTGTTCGCGTGCCAAGTCTTTGAATGCCTGCAGGCAGTCGTCGACCAGAATCATGCGTCCGTCCCCTTTCCCCCCGCCGGCCGCGGTATACTGCGCATACACCTCCTTCTCGTCGACAATGGCATAGGCACAGCCTTTCTCTAATGCTGCGAGGGCGAACCGGTTTCCGTCGAACGAAGTTCCCTTCAGCGCCAGGAATATCGAGCCTTGCGGGCATTCCCGGCTGTCGGTCGTTATCAGCGGGTGTTGCAGATAGATGTTGTATAGCTCTTTGGTCTCCATATTTCTACGATTTAGTTCGCAAAAGTACGCAATTATGGATGAATGGCAAAAAAAATGATTATTAATTTTGCTGCTTGACATATTTTTTTTACCTTTGCTTGACACTAAAAAACATTAACAACAAACCTAAGTTTTTTATTTTATGGGAAATATTCAAGTGCGCCCTTCGCTGGGCTTTAGTGAAGCCATTAAATTGGCATGGAGTAGGAAAACGGAGATGAAAGGCCGTAGCCGTCGTTCGGAATTCTGGTGGACTTATTTGGGCATTTATCTTAGTTCTATCGTTCTGTCCTTGATTCCGCTTATTGGATGGTTGATTTCCGTTGTGCTTGCCATTTTTTGCATTCCCCTTACTGTTCGCCGCCTGCATGATAGCGGTCGCTCGGGGTATTGGTTATTGGCTTCGGTAGTTCTTGGCTTTGTTGTTGCGGGCTTATTCCTTGGGCTGTTGTTTAGTCCGGAGAATATGAGTATGATGAAGGCGCAGGGTGAGGAGGCTTTGGTTGATATCTATCTTCAGGCGTTTACTAATGTGCCGATATTGCTGGGCTTCTTAGCTACCTTTGTTTTGAATATCGTGATTTTAGTGTTCCTGTGTATTGATAGTAATCCGGAACCTAACCGCTATGGTGATTCCCCGAAGTATGTGATTGAGGATAGCGCTCTTTAAGGGGGGCTGATAAGGCTGGTAGGGCTTAAGGCCAATGGGACTTAGGACTAATAGGACTAATAAGGCCCATGGGCTTTAAGACTTATGAGCTGGGCCAATGAGCCTTAGGGCAAAGGCTTATATTTGCTGGCTAAGCATTAAATATTGTTGAAAGGCGCTGTGTGGCCGAAAAAAATGCTATCTTTGCGGTTTGAATATGGAATATACAATCAATGTGCGCGGGCAGTTACTCGATTTGAGCGAACCGTGCGTAATGGGAATCCTTAACGTAACGCCCGACTCGTTTTATGAAGGCAGCCGGAAACAGACAGAGCGGGAAATAGCCGAACGGGCATGCCGGATAGTCGGCGAAGGAGGGCGGATAATCGACGTGGGGGCTTATTCGACGCGCCCCGGTGCCTGCAAGGTTACCGAACAGGAAGAGATGAGCCGTCTGCGGTTCGGCCTGCAGGTAGTGCGCCGCGAACAGCCGGATGCAGTGCTGAGTGTAGACACATTCCGCCCGGATGTGGCCCGGATGGCTGTAGAGGAGTTTGGCGCCGATATCATCAACGACGTAAGCGAGGGGAATATCGGCGGCGAGTTCGGCGGTACGGACAGTTCCCATGGGTCGGCAGCCCCTCCGCCCATTTTCCGGATGGTTGCCCGCTTGGGTGTTCCTTATATATTAATGTCGGTAGAGCCGGCCATCGAGCCGATGATGATGCGCTTTGCCCGCGAAGTGCAGCAGCTGCGCGACCTTGGGCAGAAAGACATTCTCCTCGACCCCGGCTTCGGCTTCGGCAAGACGGTCGGGCAAAACTATGCCGTGCTGCGCGATATGGGCCGTCTGCAGGAAATGGGGCTGCCTGTGCTGGCCGGCCTTTCACGCAAGTCGATGGTGTTCCGCGTATTGGGCAACACGCCTGCAGAGGCGCTCAACGGCACTACCGTACTCAATACCCTTGCCCTTGAGCGCGGCGTCTCCGTCCTCCGTGTGCACGATGTGCGCGAAGCCGTAGAATGTTGCCTGTTGAATTCCAAATTGAAAAGCAAAGGTTGGTAATTGCCGCTGCGTGCGGTCCATAACCCTTTCCGGCCTTTTCTCGTCTTCCGCCTCTCGATTCAAATCTTTCACTCTCATCCCTTATCTTTCATTTTTTTATATGTTCTTCGAATTCGGAATAAAAGATATAATAGATATTTTCCTCGTGGCGCTGATGCTTTATTACGTCTACCGCCTGATGAAGGAATCCCGCTCCCTCAACGTGTTTATCGGCATCATGATTTTCGTGGTGCTGTGGCTCATCGTGTCGCAGATACTTGAGATGCGCCTGCTCGGCTCCATAATGGACAAGCTGGTGAGCGTGGGCGTCATCGGACTAATCGTGCTGTTTCAGGAAGATATCCGCAAGTTCCTTTATAACCTCGGTGCCCACCAGCGCATGCGTACCCTCATTAAGTTTTTCTCCTCGGAGACGGGGCGCGGCAAAGAGGTAGACAAAGAGAGCATAATGCCGGTGGTGCTGGCCTGCCTGGGCATGAGCAAGCGGAAGGTGGGCGCGCTGATAGTCATGGAACGGGCCACGCCACTCGACGACATTGTAGAAACGGGCGAGGCGATAGACGCCAACATCAGCCAGCGGCTCATCGAGAATATATTCTTCAAGAACTCGCCCCTGCACGACGGCGCGATGGTTATTTCGAAGAAGCGCATCAAGGCGGCCGGCTGTATCCTGCCCGTAAGCCACAATTTCGACATCCCTAAGGAGTTGGGGCTGCGCCACCGTGCTGCCATGGGTATTTCCCAGGAATGCGACGCCGTTGCCATCGTGGTATCCGAGGAGACGGGAGGCATCTCCGTAGCCATCAAGGGCGAGCTCCAGCTGCGCCTTTCCGGCGAGAAACTGGAGAGCATCCTGACCAAGGAGATGGAATAACGAAAACGTTTGAGTAAATTTTATCCATATATTGTGCCGTATTCGGATTATTTTTGCTAATTTTGCAAACTACATATAGCAAAATAGAGATTTAGATATAAAAACAGCTATGGATTTAGTACAACAAATCATTGAACGCGCCAAGAGTAACAAACAGCGCATCGTGCTCCCCGAGGCGACAGAGGAACGCACACTGAGAGCGGCCGACCGTGTGCTGGCTGATGACATCGCAAACTTGATTCTTATCGGGAACCCTGAAGAGATTCACAAGCTTGCTGCAGAGTGGGGGCTGGGCCACATCGGGAAAGCCACCATCATCGACCCTGAAAACAATCCGGAGAGCGAAGCGTATGCCCAGTTGCTTACAGAACTCCGGAAGAATAAAGGCATGACCATCGAAAAGGCACGCGAGTTAATGAAGAATCCCCTTTACCTCGGTTGCATGATTATCAAGACCGAAGGGGCCGACGGGCAGATTAGCGGTGCCCTTTCGACCACGGGCGACACGTTGCGCCCGGCGCTCCAGATTATCAAGTGCTCCCCGGGTATCAGCTGTGTCAGCGGTGCGATGCTGCTCATCACCAAGGCTCACGAATATGGGGAAGACGGCCTTCTCGTCATAGGCGACGTAGCTGTAACACCGGTGCCCAATGCCCAGCAGTTGTCCGAAATAGCCGTTTGTACAGCCCAGACAGCCCGTTCGGTGGCAGGATTTACCGACCCGCGCGTCGCAATGCTCAGTTTCTCCACCAAAGGCTCTGCCAGCCATGAGGTGATAGACAAGGTTGTGGAGGCCACGAAGCTGGCCAAGGAGCTCGACCCTACATTGAAAATCGACGGCGAGCTGCAGGCCGACGCAGCCCTCGTGCCGAGCATCTGCGCCAAGAAAGCCCCCGGCAGCAGCATTGCGGGCAAGGCCAATGTGCTTGTTTTCCCATGCCTCGAGGTCGGTAATATTTCTTACAAGCTGGTGGAACGCCTGGGGGGTGCCGAGGCCATCGGCCCGATTCTTCAAGGCATTGCCCGCCCGGTGAACGACCTAAGCCGCGGCTGTTCGATAGACGATATCTACAAGATGGTGGCCGTTACCGCTTGTCAGGCCATGGACGCAAAGAAGCAATAACTTATTTATTAACTATATTATACATTAAGGAAAAATGAAGATTCTGGTATTAAACTGTGGCTCGTCCTCTATCAAGTATGCCCTGTACGACATGGACAGCAAGACCGTCATGACATCCGGCGGTGCAGAGCGCGTGGGGCTCAACGGTGCTTTTGTCAAGGTGAAGCTTGCTAACGGCGAGAAGAAAAAAATAATGCACGACATCCCCGAGCATACGGAGGGCGTGAAGTTTATCTTCTCGTTGCTTACCGACCCTGAAATCGGCGTTATCAGCGACCTGAAGGAAATCGGTGCCGTAGGCCACCGCATGGTGCACGGCGGCGAGAAGTTCAACCGGTCCGTCCTGCTCAACGATGAAGTGCTGAAGGCCTTCGAGGCCTGCAATGAGCTGGCCCCCTTGCACAATCCGGCCAACCTGAAGGGCGTGAATGCCGTTTCGGAACTGATGCCCGGCCTGCCGCAGGTTGGTGTCTTTGATACGGCTTTCCATCAGACGATGCCCGCCAGAGCCTACATGTACGCCATCCCTTATGAGCTTTACGGGAAGTACGGCGTGCGCCGCTACGGCTTCCACGGCACGAGCCACCGCTACGTGTCAAAGCGCGTGTGCGACTTCCTCGGTGTAAACCCGGCCGAAAAGAAGGTCATCACTTGCCATATCGGCAACGGAGGTTCCGTATCGGCCGTGCTGAACGGTACGTGTATCGACACCTCGATGGGGCTTACCCCGCTCGAGGGACTGATGATGGGCACCCGTTCGGGCGATATCGACGCCGGTGCGGTCCTGTTCCTTGAGAAGAAGCTGGGGCTGAGTCCCGACGGCATGTCCGACCTGCTGAACAAGCAGAGCGGCGTGGCCGGCATTACCGGCGGTTCGTCCGACATGCGCGACGTAGAGAGTGCCGCCGCGGCCGGCGACAAGATGGCGCGCTTGGCGCTCGATATCTACTTCTACCGCATCAAGAAGTACATCGGTGCTTATGCTGCCGCTATGGGTGGTGTAGACATTATCGTGTTCACGGCCGGTGTGGGCGAGAACCAAACCGGCATGCGCAAGGAGGTGTGCGACGGGCTCGAGTTCCTCGGCGTGAAGTTCGACGAGAAGAAGAATGCCGTCCGCGGTGAAGAAGCCGTCATCTCTGCCGACGGTTCGGCGGTGACGGTATGTGTCATCCCCACCGATGAGGAGCTGATGATTGCCACCGATACGGCGAACCTGTTGTAAGGCGTCCGATACATAGTGTGCTATATCAGGCGCGGGGCCGCGCGGATTTTCATGGTTGTTGTCCGTTTAACCATGGAGTCCGCGCAGCCCCGCGCTTGGGTATTTTATTACGGTGCCCGCCCCCGGCCGTCAGCCTTCCCCCACCGTCCGTTAATGCTGTGGGGGTGTCCTTCTCCCGTCAGGGGCGGCTTTCACCCTCCACATACTCTTCCAGGAACATGTGCTCGCCGTCGAACACGGCATAGGTAAACTGGCTTATCCAGTCGCCGAGAATCATCATGCGTGCCTTCTTCGAGAGCATCAGGTCGAGCTCTATGTGGCGGTGTCCGTAGATGAAGAAGTCGATGTCGGGGTGGCTCTTCATGTATTCCTTCGTATAGAGCACCAAGTGTTCCTTGTCCTCCCCCATATACGTGGCTTCGTCGGTTTCCTTGTGCTTGATATAGCTTTGCCTGGCCCAGTTGAGGCCGAGGGCAATGCCCCAGCGCGGGTGCAGTGCCGACATCAGGTATTGGCAGGCGCGGTTGTGGAATATCCATTTCAGCATCTTGAACCTACGGTCGGGGTCGCCCATGCCGTCGCCGTGGGCCAGGAAGAATATCTTCCCGTAGATATCCGTCGTCAGCGGCTGCTTGTGCAGGGTTACGCCACACTCCCTGGCAAGGTATTCGTAGGCCCAGATATCGTGGTTGCCCGTAAAGAAATGCACCTCTACGCCCATGTCGCACAGCTCGCTCAGTTTGCCGAGGAACCGTGTATAGCCTTTTGGCACCACGTAGCGGTATTCGTACCAAAAATCGAACATATCGCCCAGCAGGTATACTGCCGCAGCTTTTTCCTTTATCGAGTCGAGGAATCTCACCAGCCGCCGCTCTTGCATCCGCCCGTGGCTGATGGCAAGCGAGCCGAGGTGGGCGTCGGACAGGAAATATACGTTCTTCATATTGTTTTCTGTTTTGTCGCTTGTTATACTTTATTTGCTTTATGCGAACCCCAGTTCTACGCGTGCCTCCTCCGTCATCATGCTCTGGTCCCATGTAGGTTCGAAGACAAGGTTGATATTGGCGGTATTTACGCCTTCCACGCTTTCCACTTTTGTGCGCACGTCCTCGAGGATGAAGTCGGCAGCCGGGCACGAGGGCGAGGTGAACGTCATGTCCATGTCCAGTGTGCCGTCTTCTTTCATGTCAATCTTGTATATCATGCCTAAGTCGTAGATGTTCACTGGGATTTCCGGGTCGTATACCGTTCTCAGCACATCCACGATGCGCTCTTCGGTTTGCGTTTTCTCTTCTTGTGTCATATTGTCTCCTTCGTATATTACATTTATGCAAAGATAACATAAAAAATCGATTAAGCGAATAAAATAAGTTCCTATTTCGTTTTATGAATAGCAAATATTTAGTTAATCCCCGAAACTATCAATCCATAATCCTTAATCCGCGGATTCAACAAGCAAGTGCATATTCAGCTTGTTTCCTGCATAAAGCACTCTTTTTACGGTTGAGCTTGCGTTTAATCCAAATCGTACAAGCATCTTGTAGTCCTGCTACAAGGTGCTTGTACTCTTGCTACAAGGTGCTTGTAGTCCTGCTACAAGATGCTTGTACGATTTCAATCTGTACTATACGTTAATTCGTTAACCCGTTAATCCGTTTATCAATCCGCAAAACGGATGCGGAGGGTGCGCACCACGGTGCCGGTGTAGGTGTTGATGGTGAGGCGGACGGAGTCGCAGTCCAACTGCGAACAGGGCAGGCTGGCGTAAAACTTGGAGGAATAATATTGGGGCACATCGCCCTGGTCGTGGTAAAGGCGCAGGCAGGCGGTGGCTGTGCCGTCGGCATTGGCAAGCACCGTGTCGCGCATCATTGCGATGGTTTGGCGCGCCGCGCCGCCGTCCGTCTCGCCAACCTTAAGATAAAGGCCGAGATTGAGGTACTTCTTGTTCGAACTGAGCCAGAGGCTTTCAAACTTTACCGGGTGGGTATGCTCCTCCTTCAGTTTCCATGCAGGCACGACTGCCAGTACCGGCACTTTGACGATGGCTACCGTCGTAGCCTTGTTTCCCTCCTCCTTATTATAATAATAAAGGGCACGGTAAACAGTGTCGGGGCGCTGCATCCACGAAGCTATGATAGAAGGTGCCGGGCGCAGCGAGTCGCCCTCGTCGGTCAGCACATAATGGGCGGCACCGCTCCCGTCGGTATACGCCTCGACAAAGTCTGCCCGTGTCAGCGAATACGCGCCGGTACCCTCGTTGTAAACATCCCGTTCGCAGGCGGCAAAAGCCAAAAGCCCGGCTAAGAGCAAAGCTATTTTTCCCATAAGGCTATTTGGCTGCCAGATAGTTGCGTAAAGGGTTGGCGTACATCGTCAGCATGCGCTCGCGGAGGAAGCCTTCGTCTTTTCCCGGGATATCTATCTTGGCCAGTTGCCCGGCGATATAATGCTCGAATGCAGCCTTCTCGGCAGCAGTATAATGAGGAGATGGCGCATTGTTGCCATCCAGCAGGTCGGCAGCGACGTAATTGCCGGGATAGATGCGGTAATGGCGGTGTATCTCCTTGTCGATATGGCGGGCCACGGTTTCGAAAAGTTCACCCTTCGCCATACCGGGGTCGAGGCTGTCCAGGAAAGCGTCGATACATCCGGCACAATGGTAATGGATGTACCCCTTGTATCCGAACAGGCCGGTACGCATGGAGTGTACGTCGTCGGCCTTGGTCTTTTTCCATCCCTCCACGTCGCGCTTGAGCTGGAACTCCTGTGCTTTCAGATAGTCGCACGGGTCGTACTCATAGCTGATTGACAGCGGCACGATGTGCAGCTGCTTCAGGCGCTCTGCCACGGAGCCTTCGCCGCCCATCGCCATCATCTTCAGTACCGACTGCTGCGTGCGGTCGTCAGAATCCTTTGCCCTGCCCTCGCGCTGGGCTATCCAGATGTTGTCGTTCTTTTCCTTCAGCACGAAATGCATATAGTCGGAGAGCCGCTTGCTGGAGGCCAGCATCTCGCGGATGCCGGCCGAGCGCTCGACGATGAATGTCTTATTGACGCGCACGAGGTCTTTTATCCAAGGGGCTGCCAGCAGGTTGTCGCCGATGGCTATTTCGCACGTCGTGCCAAAGCCGGCGTCGATGAGGAGCTTGTCGAGGAGGGCCGAGTCGAGCACGATGTCGCGGTGGTTGCTCACGAAGGTATAGCGGCGCTCGACGTCGATCTGCCGCACGTCCATGTCGCAGCCCTTGCTGGCCTTGTCGATCAGTCCTTGAAGGAATGCGTAACAGAAGGCCACTTGGAAGTCGAGGTTGGTCTTACACTGGTGCAGCTTCTGCACGATGGCTTCGAACGGCACGCCGGGGTAAAGGTAGGCAATGACGGCCCGGAACTGCCCATCGGCTATCAAACGGTCGTAGGCCTCAGGTAGCTCCTCCGGTTCAAACGGGCGGATACTGTCAAATTCGGACGGGATGTTCATAAACATGATTCTTTATCGGTTTCAAAAAAAAGGTGTGCCGGTGCGCCGGCAGCATTGCCCCGGCGCCCGCCTGCTGCTGCCGGTTGGCCGGCTTTAAAACTGGTTCTCAACGATTTCCGTCAGCACGTCCTTCATCTCCATGCCGGCAGCACGCACCTGCTGTGGGATGAAGCTGGTAAGCGTCATGCCGGGGGTTGTGTTGATCTCGAGCAGGTTGATTTTGTCGACCTCCTGCCCGTCTTTTCCCATACCGCGCGTGATGATGTAATCGATGCGGATGATGCCGTTACAACGGAGGATATCATAGATATGGCTGGTGAGCTCGCGCACACGGCGGGATGTATCTTCCGTGAGGCGGGCCGGGGTGATTTCTTTTACCTGTCCGTTGTATTTCGCGTCGAAATCAAAAAACTCGTTCTTGGTAACAACCTCCGTAGCCGGCAATACCATCGAGCGGGCGCGTGTCTTGTAGCAGCCGACCGAAATCTCGGTGCCTTCCATACACTGCTCCACCATCACCTCCGAGCTTTCGAGCATCGCCTTACGGATGGCAGGAGCCAACTGGTCCTTGTTTTTCACCTTCGATACGCCGAAGCTCGACCCGCCGGCAGCAGGCTTTACGAAGCAGGGCATGCCGATGCGCTCTTCCACCTCGTCCTCGCTCACCAGTTGCTCATAGTCTTTGCGGATGAGCAGCGAGTCGGGCACACTGATGCCGTAGCCGCGCAGATACTGGTTGAGCACGAACTTATCGAACGTCATGGCTTCTACGAGCACGCCGCTGGTAGAATAGGGGATGCCCACCAAGTCGAAGTACCCCTGCAGGATACCGTTCTCGCCCGGTGTGCCGTGGATGGTGATGTAAGCATAATCGAATACCACCACTTTGCCGTCCTGCACGAACGAGAAGTCGTTCCGGTCGATGCGGGCCGTCATACCGCCGGGCAGCTCCACGTGCCAGTCTTGCCCTTTCACGTCGACGATGTATACGTTGTACCGCTCTTTATCGAAGAAAGAGTAGAGTCCTTGTGCCGAGCGCAGCGAAACGTCGTGTTCCGATGAATCGCCGCCACAAACGATGGCAATGTTTCTCTTTAGATGTTTCATTGGTTTATTCTTTATAGTTGGTTATTCCTTTATGGATTTGCTGTTTGAGTGGATATAGCTGCGCCATTTCCCGAGCAGCGCGTCTAAGTCGGGCGGCAGCTCCGCGGTGAAGTCCATCTGCCGGCCGGTGGCAGGGTGTACGAACCCCAGTGTGCGGGCATGCAGTGCCTGCCGGGGGCACAGCTTGAAGCCGTTCTGTACGAACAGCCTGTAGCTGCCTGTGCGCTCGCCGCGCAGTATCTCCGTGCCGCCGTACCTTTCGTCGGCGAAGAGCGGATGCCCGATGTGGCGCATGTGGGCACGTATCTGGTGCGTTCGCCCCGTTTCGAGCAAGCATTCCACCAGCGTGACGTATCCGAAGCGCTCGATGATGCGGTAGTGGGTTACGGCCGGCTTCCCGGTGTCCGTCCCCGGGGGGAATACGGCCATGCGCAGGCGGTCTTTCGGGTCGCGCCCGATGTTTCCCTCTATGCTGCCGGTATCTTCGGTGAAGTTGCCCCATACCAGGGCATGATAACTGCGGTGGGTGGTTTTATTGAAGAACTGCGCCCCCAGTTCGGTTTTGGCTTCGGGTGTCTTGGCTACTACCAGCAGCCCACTTGTATCCTTGTCAATGCGGTGTACCAGGCCCACTTGCGGGTCGTTGGGGTCGTACGATCCGAGATGGCGCAGATGCCATGCCACGGCGTTTACCAGCGTCCCGTGGAAGTTGCCGCATCCCGGATGTACCACCATACCGGCCGGTTTGTTGATGACCATCAGTTCGCCGTCTTCATAAACCACGTCGAGCGGAATGTCCTCGGCCTCGATGGTGCTCTCGTAGCGCGGGCGGTCGAGCATCAGCGTTACGGCGTCGCCCGGGCGCACCTTGTAGTTGCTTTTTACAGGGCGGCCGTTCACGTGTATGCACCCTGTCTCAGCCGCCTTCTGTATGCGGTTGCGCGAGGAGTGCTGCATGCGGTCGGTGAGAAACCTGTCGATGCGCGTGGGCACCTGCCCGCGGTCTACCTCGATGCGGAAATGCTCGTAGAGCTGTCCCGGCTGCCCTCCGTCGTCCTCGTCCTCCGCCAGTTCTATGTCATATATTTCTTCTGTCATGCGTTATTCGTTTGTCCCGCTGTCGTTCGCCTTGTCTTTCCTTGTCTCTGCCGGAGGCTCCGTCACCTCATGGAACTCGTCCACGTCGCCGTTGTCAGGGGTGTATTCCGGTTCGGTATAATCAATCTCGGGCGAGTCTTCATCAAAGCGGCCGTCGCCCACGAGCAGCGTAAGCGGCATTTCTATCGACACACGGTCGCCGGCGGCCACATGATGCCCTCGGCACAGGATTCCGTACACCCAGTCTTTCTCGCCCTTTACCCTTTTCGGCGGAAGAAGCCTGAAGCCCATCGCCGACAGTTTGGCCACGGCCTCGCGCACGCTCGAATTGTCAACAAGGTCGGGGATGGCGAAAGTGGGCGACGAGGGTGAGTTGACAGTGACGTATACCGTATGCCCCGATTTCACCCGCACGCCGTAGCCCGGTGTCTGCGCCAGTATACAGTCGGCCGGCAAGCGCTTGTTGTAGCCCGAGTCGCTGACAACGATGTCCAGCCCGTCTTCCTTGAGCAGCCGCAGCGCTTTCTCGTAGCTCATGCCTTTCACATTGGGCACGGGGATGCCCTCGCCGTGGTGCGTATACAGGTCGAGGCCGTACTTCACTCCAACGCACAGCAGGACGATGACAACAGCCATCGCAAGGAGGTGGCCCCAGAGATACCGGCTCACAAATTTCCCAAAGAAATCCTTTGCGTTCATGTATATATCCTATAGTGTATCTGAAATACAAAAGTACAAATATTTATTGACAAGACCAAACATTTCTGCCGATTTTATGCGTCGGTCCGGGATTAGGATATGTAAGCTGTTCCGCATCCTCGCCGCCGGGCGGCGGCTGCCGCGCATGCCTGCGGCCGGATACAAGAAAGCGGGAAAAGGCCTGAACCTTCTCCCGCTTTCTTCCCGCTTCCTTCCCGGAACGGGGATTACTTCCCGTGGTGCTCGTCGGAAACAGTTAACTTCTTGCGGCCCTTTGCACGGCGCGATGCCAATACACGGCGACCATTCTTTGTAGCCATTCTCTCGCGGAATCCGTGCTTGTTCACGCGGCGACGGTTGTGCGGCTGAAATGTTCTTTTCATTGCTTTATATATTTTTATTGTTATTATTCACGCTTTTGGGCTGCAAAATTAGTCATTTCTTTTTAATTACGCAAACTTTATGCGATTTTTAGTACGAACTTTTATGTTTTTTTCTAAAAATATACTACCTTTGCACACGCAAAGCTTGATTTTTATATAAAAACAACATTATAGGTTATATGATTAATTCACAGGACATTAAAAAAGGGACTGCCATCCGTATGGACGGAGGCATCTGGGTATGTATTGACTTTCAGCACCGCAAACCCGGAAAAGGGAACACTGTCATGAACACGAAGCTGAAAAACGTTACCGACGGCCGCGTGCTGGAACGTACATTCCAAGTGGGATTCAAACTTGAAGACGTTATCATCGAGCGCCGTCCGTACCAGTATCTCTACGAAGATACATCGGGCCGCATCTTCATGAATCAGGAAACGTTTGAGCAGATTCCTATCGACAACGACCTCGTCATCGGGCATGAATACATGAAAGAGAGCGATATCGTGGAGGTGGTGACCGATACGACCGACGGGACTATCCTATATGCCGAAATGCCTGTTAAGACCAATCTGCGCGTAACACACTCGGAGCCGGGGCTCAAAGGTGACACGGCTACCAACGCCACAAAGCCTGCCACGCTGGAGTCGGGCGTGGAAATCCGCGTACCCCTGTTCATCAACGAGGGCGACTTGATTCAAGTGGACACGCGCGACGGATCATACCTGAACCGCGTAAAAGAATAATTACATCTTGAAAAAGGCTACAGCTATGGAGGGCCGGCTCTGTACGGCGCTCGGGCTGGTGCCTTTTTCTGTTTTTACCAGTTTTGCTTCCTTACCTTATAAACTAATGAAATACTCGATTATCATCCCTGTTTTCAACCGCCCCGGCGAAGTGGACGAACTGCTGGGGAGCCTCGTGGCACAGCAAATGGCCGATTTTGAAGTGGTCATCGTAGAAGATGGTTCGGAGAACGACTGCCGTGCCGTATGCGACAGGTATGCCGGCCGGCTGGACATCAAGTATTTCATGAAGCCTAACAGCGGCCCGGGGCGGAGCCGCAACTACGGGGCGGAACACGCTGGGGGCGAATACCTCATCGTGCTCGATTCGGACGTGGTGCTGCCGCAAGGGTATCTGCAGGCCGTAGACAATGAACTGCAGCGCGAACCAGCCGACGCCTTCGGCGGTCCTGATGCGGCGCATCCTTCGTTCACGCCGATACAGAAGGCCATATCGTACTCGATGACTTCGTTCTTTACCACCGGAGGCATCCGCGGCGGGAAGAAAAAGCTCGACAAATTCTACCCGCGTTCTTTCAATATGGGCATCCGCCGCGATGTGTACATGCGGCTGGGGGGATTCTCAGGGATGCGCTTCGGCGAGGATATAGATTTCTCGTACCGCATCGTGGAGGCCGGATGCAGCTGCAGGCTGTTCCCGGAGGCATGGGTATGGCACAAGCGGCGCACCGGCTTGCGCAAATTCTTCCGGCAGGTATACAACAGCGGCATCGCACGCATCAATCTCGAAAAACGCCATCCGGGCACAATGAAGCTGGTGCATTTGCTGCCGGCGGTGTTTACCGTGGGCGTGATAGCCCTCATTCTTGCTTCTGCCGCCGGCAGGATACTGATGGAATACGACGACGTGCACCGATGGTACTGGCTCTGCGTCGCGCCGTGGCTGCCCATCCTTTTCTACAGTGCCGTCATCATTGCCGACTCGTCGTACCGCAACCGCAGCATCAAGGTGGGGCTGCTCTCGGTTCCGGCGGCCTTCACCCAACTGATGGGGTATGGATTCGGATTCATCGAATCGTGGTGGAAGCGCTGCGTACTCGGGCGTGGGGAGTTTCAGGCGTTCGAGGAGACGTTTTATAAATAGTATTATGGATTATGGATTAGGGATTATGGATTGATAGTTTATGGATTAGGGGTATTGTTGAATTAAAGGTTTGGGATAAAGTTCTTAAGGATAGTGATTTTTAACCGATTTAAGGAAACGGAGATTTGGAAAAACTGAACATCAATCAATGGGCAGAGGCCGACCGGCCGAGGGAAAAGATGATGCGGCTGGGTGCCGACGCGCTGACACCGGCCGAACTGCTGGCCATACTCGTGGGGTCAGGAAGCACGAAGGAAACGGCTGTCGACTTGATGAAGCGCATACTGAAAGACTGTAACAACAACCTGAATACACTCGGGAAAAGGTCGGTCGGGGAGCTTTGCCGATACAATGGTGTGGGAGAAGCTAAGGCAATCACCATTCTTGCTGCCTGCGAACTGGGGAAACGGCGGCAGCTGGAGAAAGCGGAGGAACGGGCCGACCTCGGCAGCGCAACGGCTATATATAACCTGCTTCACCCTGCCATGCAGGACCTTGACACGGAGGAATTCTGGATCGTACTGATGAACCAGAATTACAAACTCATCAAAAAAGAACGTATCTCGCACGGAGGAATCAGCGAAACGGCTGCCGATGTGCGCATCATCATGCGCGAGGCCGTGCTGAGCAACGCTACTGTCCTTGCCGTGGCGCACAATCACCCGAGCAATAACCCGATGCCGTCCGGTGATGACGACCGCCTGACGGAACGTATCAAGAAAGCATGCGGCATCATGCGCATCTATTTCCTCGACCACCTCGTCATCACCGACGGCCGGTATTTCAGTTACAGGGAAATGGGCAGAATATGATTTCCCTTACCTTACAATTATTTTCTTGCCTTGACTTATGTATACGCCGTGCTTGAGTGCAGGGGTTTTCACTCCGCGCCCCTGCAAATCGTATGCGGCGGAGGGAACGGCAGAAGTTCCTGATACCGGCATAATGCCGGTGGCGCTTTGCTTCTCCACAGGATAGCCGAATACCGATGCGGGTAAACCGGTTGCACCGGCCGGTGCCAACGCCTTATCGCCGGTGGCGCTGACTTGATAGACTATCCCGTTATAGATAAACTTAACGCCGGCAGTAAGTGCCATGGCAAGGCTGGGCACGGATGCTGCCAGCAGCGGATAACGGTCGGTGAGCTGTTCGGGCGAGTAATAGTTGATGTCGCTAATCCGGGCCGAATGGTCGGCAGACGAAGAGGTCAGGCCGAAACAAGCAAGGCTGTAGGCACCACTATTGCCCGACTGAAGCACCACCTCGCTGTTACTCCAGAAGTTCATTGCCTCGGCATAAGGCGTACGGCGGATGTCCCATACGAGCCATGTGTTGCCGTCGGCCGTCAATGTATAAGTGGGAGCGTCCTGGGAGCCGCGGTTGTATCCGCACATCCACCAAAGGTAGGCTTTGCCGGCAGCCTCAGCGAGGGAGTTGCCGCAAACCGTGAAGAGGTACTGGGAAGGAAGCATGGAGTATTGGCCGCTGAGGCTGTGCTTGATGCGCATGTTCAGGTGGTTGTTGAAGGTGGAGGGGGCGGCGAGCCCGATTGTTCCGTCTTCGTTGTAGGTGAACGACGAGATATTGCCGTCGTTGCCGTTTTTCTCGAAATTGGTGTTCACAAACTCATAAGGCTGCTTGGTCTGTGCAGCAGCCTTATAACCGCTGCACAGATAAACTTTACTGATGGTTGGAACGGTATAGCCCCCGATATGCCCGAAAGCAACGTCTACGGTCTGCTTGCCTTCAAGCAGCTGTGGGTCGACGGCAATTTCCAGATTGGCCTCTCCTTTGCCGAGGTTGTCGGCCATGACGGTGGCGATGGCCACACCGTCGATTGTCACGGTGCAGGCCCGCCGGGCAACATTGGTCTGGCAGCTGAACACGAGGCTCGCACCGTCGGTCTGTCCGTGCGTTGCCAGCTTGCAGATGTTGTCTGCCGAGAGCCGCACGCTGTCGGTCACGTTGCGCAGCTCATTGCCCACGGTGATAAGCTGTTCCTTGTATCCCTTCATCAAGCGCATATAATAGAGGCCCGGGCAGAGCGTGGTAGGCGAAGCGACGAGGCGCACGGCAAACTGCTGTTTGCCCTCGCCGTCGGCAGCCGTAGCCAGCGAGGGCGGGATAGGGAACTCCACGTTATAGAATTTATTCTGGTCGGAACCATAAGCGGTAGCCGGGACGGTGATGTCGGCAATGAGCTGTCCGTCGACATATAGTTTCCCCATGCGCCCGCGGTCGGCCAGGTTGAAGCGGCATATGATGCTCAGGCTGTCCTTCAGGCGCGCTTTATTATATAATGTATACTGTATGTAGCCGTTGGCCCGCGTGTCGCGGTAGATTTCGGTGTTGTAGGTGCCTGAGTTGCTGTCGCTGCTGTACTGTGCCTCGTGTCCGGCCTCGCTTTGCTGTTCGCCCGTAGCAACGAAATCTATGGTGCGTGCCATCAGTGCTTCGTTGACGGCCTCGGTCTGTGCCATCGAGCTGTTGGCAAAGCCTTCGGCGGTCTGCTGGTACCAATAAGCCATATAGCGTGCATGGTGGATAGAATAGAAGGGGCGCAGTTCCAGCTCGCCCCACTGGTAGGAGGCCACCCCCGGGCGGGAGGCATCGATGGTGAATGTGAGCTGCGAAGCATCCTTTACCTTGATGCGCTTGAGCACGTCTGCCCGCTCGCCGATGAGCAGCGGCGCCGTGATGAGGCTTTTCGAACTGGCCATGCTGCCCGGTGCATGGTCCATGCGCCCGGCGCCGGCATACTCGTTCTGCAGCGGTTCATAAACCAGTCCGGTCGCATCGGCCTCGTCCTGGGAGGCGGCCGTGGTTTGGGCAGCCAACAGCACCGGGCCGTACTCAAAAGCAACGTAGTCGGGATAGTCGGGGCATTCCACGGCACGCAGCTCCATCGGCAGACTCACGGTGATGACGTCCCCTTCGGCCCACGTGCGGTTGAGCTCTACATAGCTGGCCTCGCCGCTTTGAACGGTGAACGACGAACGCAGCGAACTGCCGTTCACCTTGATGTCGAAACCGTCGGTGGTCCACCATGGATGGCGGATGGCGATGGTATAGCTCCCGGCCTTGCCCACGGTAAGCCGGGTTTGCTGTTCGTAAGGATACTGGGTTTCCTGCGTGAGCACGAAATCGTCGCTCTCCAGCTTGCTGGCGGTAAAGAGGTTAACGTAGAGCTTGCTGTTGCCCTCGCGGGTATAAACGAAGTGGCCGTACTTTGAATGGTTCTCCATACCCGTGCCCACGCAGCACCACATGCCTTGGTTCACCTGCGAGTAGATGCGGTAACCCTGCGGGCGCAGCGTGGTGAAATAAACGTAGCCGCCGGTAGCAGGGTCTTGCGTGGAGAGGATATGGTTGAACATGGCATGCTCGTAGAAATCGGCATACTTGGCATCGTGGGTTTTGTCCGAGCGCATCTCGGAAAGTTTCAGCATATTGTTCGTATTGCACGATTCGGGGCCGTCAAGCCCGTCAATGTAAAGGCGGCCGTTGGAGGCGGCGAGGAAATGCTCGGACATGCTGTTGCCTCCGATGCATACGGTGCGGTGGCTGGCCACGTCGTCCCAGAAGTTCCGCGCGGCATTGTTGTATGCCACGGAAGCGGCATCCTGCTCGCTGATGCGCTCCATGCCGATGTATTTAGGCACCTGTGTATTGGCATGTTTTCCGTCGAGGAAGGCAGTGTTGTAATTGCCTTCGGCGCCTTGCATGCCGTCGAGCATCTGCTTATGGGTATAGCGCTTGGCCGCGGCGAGGTATTTGCTGTCACCGAAGAGCTGGTAGGCATCGAGCATCGACTCATTCATGCCTCCGTGTTCTATGCCGAGCATGTTTTCCATATCGGCCTCGCTCACCTTGGCAACGACGTTGACGCTCCAGTCGGCCATCTTGCGGAACAGTTCCCTGGCATCGGTCATACCGGCATATAGCCAAGCATCGCGCAGCCCGGCGAGAATCTTGTGCTGGCAGTAGAACGGCACCCATCCGCGCCTGTTGCGCACACCGCTGATATCGCCGCGGAAGAGCGTCTTCCATTCAGCATTTATCGGCTGCCCGCCGATGAATCCGTACAGCCCTTCGGTATTCTCGTCGTAGGCTCCTTGGCAGTCCTTGAGAATGGCCACGACATACTCGAGGCGCTCCTTCAGCTGGGCTTTCACTGTGGCATGGTGGCAAGCGGCGTAAGCCAGTGCAAGAGCTGAGATATAGTGCCCACCTACGTGTCCGTCGAGGTTGAAGCTGTTGTCCGCCCAATTAGGGAACGAAGGGTGTTTCTGTTCCCATTGGTAGTAGCGGCTCTGTGCATCGGTGGTGGCGCCGAGGCCCGACTGGCGGATGTAAGGGTTGAGCAGCCGGTCGACGTCGTACTGCAACAGCAGCTCGATATTGCGGTCCATGGCTGTTTTCAGCGGACTGTCGAACAGCGTCACCTGTGAGAGGTCGAAGTGCCCGGGGTACAATTCACTTTGGGCATGTGCGCCCGTCAGAAGTAACAGGCCCAACGCGAGAGCCATCATTTTTTTTCGGATGTTCTTCATTTTCTTATGTTGTTAATAGATGAAAATCAAATGAGGTAGAGAATCAGGAGATGTCTGCAACGGGTTGCCGGGAACACCCTGCACAGGTCGGGCAGCACATTTGCATGTTTAATGGTGTAAAGATACACCGAATAATCGGAACGCGCAAATTATTAATAGTCTTTAACTCTTGTTGAAGCGCGTTCGTACAAGCATCTT
>DBRC01000071.1 GCA_002305505.1 Prevotella sp. UBA1378
TGATTTTATCCCGAACTCAGGTTCTAGTAGTCCCATGCTACCCTACGAGATATGTAACCTGAAGGGAGTGACACACTATTCAAGTACGATTGGGAAATCCCCCTGTTGAATCACGCAGCCTCCGCTACAATGTACCGGCAGGCTACGGGTGATTCTACAGGGGATGGTGTTATGTATGGAGGCGTTATTTGCCTTTCAATGCGGCAATGCCCTCCTTTAGAGCAGCGATTTTCTCTTCGCTGTCGCTTTGTTTCTTACGCTCTAAGGCAACTACAGCCTCCGGAGCATGGGCAACGAACTTCCCGTTGCTTAACTTTTTCTTTATGCCGGCAAGGAAGCCCTCAAGGTGCCGGAGTTGTGCCTCCATCTTTTCGATTTCTGCCGCTACATCGATTTTGTCGCCAAGGGGGACGGCATATTCGTCCGTGCCTACCATGAACGCGCTGGCCGTTGCATCCTTTTCAGCGACCACAGTGACAGCATCCACGTTGGCCATCTTGCAAATCACGCAGTTATATCTTTCGTAGCCATCCTTTCCTATGACCTGCAGCGCGAGCATGTCTTTCTGTGGGATGTTCTTCTGGTTGCGAACCATCCTCACGCCACTGACAATCTGTTTGATGTTCTCGATGTCCTGTGAAATCAGTAAGTCGGCCTCGCCCGGGGCACTGACGTCCAGTTTATCATACATGATGGATTCACCCTCCTTCCGGTCGTAGATGTGTTGCCACAGTTCTTCGGTGATGAACGGCATAAACGGATGGAGCATTTTAAGCAACTGCTCGAAGAAATGCAACGTAGCCTCGAAAGTGTTGCGGTCGATGGGCTGTGCCTGCCCGTTGATGTAAGCCGGCTTAACCATTTCGAGGAACCAGCTGGAAAACTCGTCCCAGAACAATTTGTATACGGCCATCAAGGCTTCCGAGATGCGGTATTTTTTTAGGAGGTCATCCACCTCTGCGTTCGTCTGTTTCAGTTTGGCCTCAAACCAGTCGACGGCAATCCTGCTTGCCTCGGGCTGTTCCGTATCTGCCACCTGCCAGCCCTTGACAAGGCGGAAGGCATTCCATATCTTGTTGTTGAAGTTGCGTCCTTGTTCGCAAAGGGTCTCGTCGAAGAGGATGTCGTTGCCCGCGGGGGCAGAAAGCATCATGCCCATGCGCACGCCGTCGGCACCGAACTTCTCGATGAGTTCGATGGGGTCGGGGCTGTTACCGAGGCTTTTCGACATTTTACGGCCGAGCTTATCGCGTACGATACCGGTAAAATATACATTCTTGAAAGGATATTTCCCCATGTATTCTTCGCCGGCCATTATCATGCGTGCCACCCAAAAGAAGATGATGTCCGGACCGGTAACGAGGTCGCTGGTGGGATAGTAGTACGATATCTCTTCATTGCCGGGGTTGTTGATGCCGTCGAAGAGCGATATCGGCCACAGCCAAGAAGAAAACCATGTATCGAGGGCATCCTCGTCTTGCTTGAGGTCGCTTATTTGCAGTGCATTGTTACCGGTTTTCCGGCGTGCCAGTTCAAGGGCCTCCTCCGCGGTTTCGGCCACGACGAATTGTTCTTCCCCATAATAGAAGGCCGGGATGCGGTGCCCCCACCACAGCTGGCGCGAGATACACCAGTCCTGTATGTTCTCAAGCCAGTTCTTATATGTCGCCTTGTATTTAGCCGGGTAAAAGTTCATTTCTCCGTCCATTACC
The DNA here is from genome assembly GCA_002305505.1 of Prevotella sp. UBA1378. Classification (GTDB taxonomy): domain Bacteria; phylum Bacteroidota; class Bacteroidia; order Bacteroidales; family Bacteroidaceae; genus Prevotella. The sequence goes on from DBRC01000071.1 coordinate 1,713, forward strand.
GGCGGGAGGGCGATGTCGGCAAAGTGTTGCATCTTGAGGAACCACTGCAGCGAGAGGCGCGGCTCAATGGCCGTGTCGGGATTCCGTTCCGAATACCCCACCTTGTTGGTGTACTCTTCCACCTTCTCCATCAGCCCGGCTTCCTGCAAGTCTTTCACAATCTGTTTGCGGCAGTCGAAACGGTCCATGCCCACATACAGCGGACTTTGTTCCGAAATGGTTCCGTCGGCATTGAAGATGTCGATGGTTTCGAGGCTGTGTGCCTTTCCAAGGGCGTAGTCGTTACTGTCGTGTGCCGGGGTCACTTTCAAGCATCCCGTACCGAACTCGATGTCTACATAGCGGTCTTCAATGACCGGGATGGCCCGCCCTACGAGAGGCACGATGACACGCTTGCCTTTCAGCCACTGGTTCTTGGGGTCTTTGGGGTTGATGCACATGGCGGTATCGCCCATAATTGTTTCCGGGCGCGTGGTAGCCACCACGGCATAGTAGCCTTTGCCGTCTTTATGGACGACGTTCCCTTCGGCATATTCACCCACAGCGTCCTGGCAATCGTCGGCGAGGTAGTACTTCAGGTTGTAGAGATGGCTCTGCTCCTCTTTATACACCACCTCTTCATTGCTCAACGCCGTGAGAGCCTTCGGGTCCCAGTTCACCATGCGCAGCCCACGGTAGATAAGCCCCTTGTTGTACAGGTCTACAAACACCTTGATGACGCTGTCCGAGCGCTGCCCGTCCATGGTGAAGGCTGTACGGTCCCAATCGCAAGACGCTCCGAGGCGCTGGAGCTGTTTCAATATGATGCCCCCATGCTCGTGGGTCCAGTCCCATGCGTGGGCAAGGAACTGTTCGCGGGTAAGGTCGTGCTTCTTGATGCCTTTGCCCGCCAGTTTCTTCACCACTTTCGCCTCGGTGGCGATGCTGGCGTGGTCGGTACCGGGTACCCAACAGGCATTTTTGCCTTCCATGCGTGCACGGCGCACGAGAATGTCCTGGATTGTGTTGTTCAGCATGTGGCCCATGTGGAGCACACCGGTGACATTAGGTGGGGGGATGACAATCGTGTAAGGTTCGCGCCCGTCGGGTTTACTCGAAAAGAGCTTGTGGTCCAGCCAGTACTGGTACCATTTCGATTCGACCTCTTTCGGGTCGTATTTGCTTGCTAATTCCATGTTGTATTGTGTATGCTAAAATACGTTGTTTATTAAAATGGTGCAAAGTTACGAAATAATGCTGAAATAGAAAAGCATTTTTGGTAGATTAACGCAGAAACCTATATGGGTAAAGGCATCCATGGCGCATTTGAGTAACTTTCTTGGCTGCCGTCCCTTTCACCTTTGCTGCGGACTTAACTGCTTATCCCGAACTCGGGTTATAAACGCCTTTTCGATACACAGGATTTGGTGATTTCAGAAATAGTTCGTATCTTTGCGTATTCAAATGAAGAGTATGCATACAAAAGAAGAAAAGATGAAAGCCTTCGGGCGGTTGCTGGATGTACTGGATGATTTGAGGGAAAGGTGCCCCTGGGACAAGAAGCAGACAAATGAGAGCTTGCGTCCGAATACGATAGAAGAAACCTATGAGTTGTGTGACGCATTAATAAAAGATGATGCGCATGAGATTTGCAAAGAATTGGGCGACGTGTTATTGCACGTATGTTTCTATGCGCGAATCGGCGACGAACACCGTCGGTTTGATATAGCCGATGTGTGTAATGAGCTGGTGGACAAGTTGATATTCCGCCATCCCCATGTGTATCATCCCTCTCAAATAGGGGCGGAAGAACCGCGCCCCCTGCCTTACGGCACAGAAACGGGGGGCGGAGAGGCTGGTGCCGGAACCGTTTCTACAGCCCGGCAGGTGGTGGAAAACTGGGAACAGATAAAGTTAAAAGAAAAAGACGGGAATAAGAGTGTGCTTTCGGGAGTACCCGATGCGCTGCCGGCCTTGATAAAAGCGTATCGCATACAAGACAAGGCACGCAACGTGGGATTTGATTGGGAAGACAAGAAGGACGTCTGGACGAAAGTGCACGAGGAGTTAGGTGAACTGCAGGCCGAACTGCGGAACGAAGATAAGGAACGCTCGACAGAAGAGCTGGGCGACTTCCTTTTCAGTGTTATCAACGCGGCCCGCCTGTATCGGCTGAACCCCGACACGGCCTTGGAGAGGACTAACCGGAAATTTATCAACCGGTTCAACTACATCGAGGAACACAGCATAAAAATGGGCAAGCCTTTGAAGGATATGCCGCTGGAAGAGATGGATGCCTTATGGGAGGAAGCGAAAAGGGAGGAAAGAAACAAACGGTTAAAATAATAGCATGAAAGGAGATAAATAGTATGAAAAAAAACGTGTCATTCGGATTGGTTACAGCAGCATTGCTTCTCGTGGGCAGCTGTGGGAACAAAGGGCAGCAACAGGCTCCGCAAGACAACATGGAAGTGGCTGCCGTCGAGGTGGAAAAGGAAAAGACGGTATATGGCACCTGTGGTGACGGTTCTGCGATGAACTCTCTGCAGCTGATTACAGACAGCGGGGATACGCTGATGCTCAACATTGAAGAGGCCAGGGGGCATAACAAAGTGTTCGGTGGGGTGCTCAGCGGCGACCGCATGGCCGTGGTGGTGAATAAAGACCGTACGGCAGCCTCGCTGGTGATTAACGAGTCGACATTGCTGGGCAACTGGATAATGCCGAATCCCATCGACGGCAGTTCGATTGTAGGCATTAAGATAAAGGAAGGCGGCATCGCTGAGAGTATAGAACAGAGTTCCATTGTCTATAAAACCTGGAAAATAGTCGACGGGAAACTGGTGATTACGTCTGTGCGTGAAGGAGGCGGCGACATGGAAGAAACGGTTGCGTACGAGCTCGTTTCATTAGGGGCGGATTCGCTGGTTTACAAGGACGATGAAGACAGTTATGAATACAGTCGGCAGCGGCAGTGAATCCGGGAGATAGAGAGTGGTACCATTCAGAGTTCATATCTTAGGGTGTGGCAGTGCTTTGCCCACCCTGCGCCATCATGCTTCATCGCAGGTGGTCGAAATACGCGGAAAGCTGTTTATGATAGACTGCGGTGAGGGCACGCAGATGCAATTGCGGCGTTCGCGCATCCGTTTCACCAAAATCAATCACGTATTCATATCCCATCTGCATGGAGACCATTGTTTCGGGCTGATAGGCATGATTTCCACATTCGGCATGCTGGGGCGCACTGCACCGTTGCATATCTATGCGACGGAAGAGATGGGCAACATTCTCCGTATACAATTGGACACGTTTTGCGCAGGGCTTGGATACGAGGTTGTGTTCCATCCCATTGACACGGCGCGGCATGCGGTTATTTACGAAGACCGGAGCCTGACGGTCACTGCGGTGCCTTTAAGGCACCGCGTCCCCTGCTGCGGGTTTGTTTTCCGTGAAAAGCCCACTCTGCCCCATATACGCCGTGATATGATTGAAATGTATGGTATTCCCGTGTGCCAGATAAACAATATCAAAAACGGTCAAGGCTGGCGGACGGCCGACGGAACCGTGATTCCGCATGAACGGCTGACAACGCCTGCCGATGCGGTGCGCAGCTATGCTTACTGTAGCGATACGGTATATATGCCGCGCCTGCACGAATACCTGAAAGGCGTCTCGAGCCTGTATCATGAGAGCACTTATGCTGATGCAGACGAAGAGCGGGCACGGAGCTATTATCATTCCACAGCACGGCAGGCAGCCATGGTTGCGCGCGATGCCGGTGCCGGCCAACTGATTCTCGGTCATTTTTCTGCGCGCTATGATAATGACCAGCTGTTGTTGGACGAAGCCAGGGAAACGTTCGAAAATACCTGCTTGGCAGACGAAATGCATGTGTTCGACGTGTAAAATCGACGGATTATTGTATTTTGTGCCGGAAAAATTTGGGGGTTACATAATATATTCGTATATTTGCAGAAATAAAAATAGATTGCTTATGGTTAAGAAACTACTTATCATATCATTCTTGTCCGTCTTCATGATGGGCGTCCCCCTTATCGGGTATGCTGCAGAAATGGAGGCAGTGACCCTTGAACAGACAGAGGATGACATCGTGATTACCGTCAGCCAGTCGACTGTCAGTATAAGCGGGGCCAGCGGCATGGTGTTGCAGATTGTATCGCTGACAGGGAAACTTGTCGCAACCTATAAAATAGATGCTCCGGCACAACGTATTGAACTCAACATACCTAAAGGTTGTTACATTTTAAAAATAGGCAAGGTAGTAAGGAAAATATCCATTCGCTAATATGGATAAGCCTGTTGGCATTCTGCTCAGTGGGGTGCAACGAATATAAAGCCAATCCGAATAAAAACATAACTATGGAGGCGTTTTCTGAATTGAAAACGTCTTCATATTCTTTAGACCCACTCCTGATCCGGGAAAACATCTGGCATATCTGCCGGCAAGATAAAGACTCGACCCTCGCTGATTACCGTACACGTAGCTATTATCTTAATCATGGCACTTTCCTGTGGATCGACCGCATCGGTATAGACAGCCGTGCCGATTCGCTCTTATCGGTGCTTGGGGCGGTGGATGAGATGGGGTTTACACAGCGTTCTTTTGACGTGCCGCTCATTAAGGCAGATCTGCAGCGCATACGGCAACTTGAATTTAATGACAGCGCGAATACCATCAACGATGTAATGGCACGGTTGGAATACCGCCTTACAAAGGCTTTTTTGCGGTATACCACAGGACAACGTTTCGGATTCGTGAATCCTTACCGCGTCTTCAACCGTATGGATCCTATCGACACCGATTCTACTGGAAAGCCATACGGTTACCGTAAGTTGTTCGACCTTGACGTGCAACGCCCCGGGAAAAGCTATTTTGCCGCAGCCTTGCGCAAGATTTACAATGACAGTGTAAGTGAATATTTGAAGGAGGTACAACCGCGCGACCCGTTGTACCACCGGCTCCAGCGCGAACTGCAGCATACGCGGAGCCAGCCGTCGCGTATGCGCATTCTTTGTAATATGGAGCGCCGGCGTTGGCGTGAGCCGGTGCCGGAAGGCGGCGGTCAGAAGCATGTCGTTGTCAATATCCCGGCATTCCACCTGTATGCCTATGCTGCTGATACGGTGGTCGACATGCGCGTGGGCTGCGGAACGCTGAAAACCAAGACACCTATGCTGGCGAGCGTGATCGAGCGGATGGACGTTAACCCCCAATGGAATATCCCGATGAGCATCATTACCAAGGAAATTGTAAACCACGCCGGCGATATCTCTTATTTTGAACGCAACCGTTATTATATTGCCGAACGGAAAACAGGGCACAGGCTCGATTTATCCGCCGTTACAGCGGATATGCTGCGCAGCGGAGCCTACCGGGTGACGCAGGAAGGCGGAGCGGGCAATGCCTTAGGGCGTATTGTTTTCCGCTTCAAGAACAATTTCTCGGTATTCCTGCACGATACCTCGAGCAAGGATTTTTTTGAGCGGGGAAACAGAGGGGTATCGCATGGCTGTGTCAGGGTGGAGCGCCCTTTCGACTTGGCGCGGTTCCTGCTCGACAGTCCTGATGATTGGATGCTTGATAAGCTGCGTATCTCCATGGACATACCTCCGGAAACCAGCCGGGGTATCCGGTATGTCTCTGCTGAGGAGGCAAACCGCCATCTTGTAAGTTCGCTTAACGTATCTCCACGCGTACCTTTATATATAGTATATTATACGCTCTACCCGGAGCCGGGCGGAAGCCTTAAAAGCTATCCGGATGTGTACGGATACGATAAGGCAATCGGACAGAACATTAAACCTTTCATGCAATGATGCGTCAAAAACGTTGTAAGGTGGAGAACATGGATGAACATCGGCTCATAGCGCAACTGCTCGACCCCGTTACACAGCGCAAGGCATTCGAAGCAGTAGTGCGCCAATACAGTGAACAGCTGTATTGGCAGATACGCCGCATCGTTTATTCGCACGAAGACGCAAACGACGTAATGCAGAACACCTTCATTAAGGCATGGAACAATCTGGATAACTTCCGTAGCGAGGCTAAGCTCTCCACGTGGCTTTTCCGCATAGCAATTAACGAGAGTCTTGATTTTGTACGCCGTAATAAAAACATTTCGACAGCCAGCGCCGATGACTCCAATATGGGTGTTGCTAATATGTTGGTGGCCGACAGTTACTTTGACGGGGACGAGACCGCTGCACTGCTGCAAGAAGCCATTGCCAGGCTGCCCGACGTACAGCGGACGGTATTTAATCTCCGCTATTTCGATGACATGAAGTATAGCGATATCAGCAGGATACTCGAAACATCAGAAGGTGCCTTGAAAGCTTCTTACCATATAGCGGTAAAGAAGATATCGGAGTTTTTTAACAAACATGATTAAACCTTTTGCACACAGCGGCGTCAAAACTATAAAGAAGAAGATTATGAACGAAGAGGATAAAATCAGAAGCAAGGTAGGGAAGGGGAATCCGTTCAGGGTCCCGGAAGGATACTTTGACAGCTTCGCATCGCAACTGATGGACAAGCTGCCCGAGCGCAAGGCCTCTATGGCAGAGACACCCCGGCCGAGGTTTAAGGCAATGCGGCCGGTGCTGTATGCAGCAGCTTGCCTGCTTGCGGCGGTATTCTCGGTAGCTGCTTATTTTGCAAAGATAGCACCTGTTGGTGAGCAAGCACAGCAGCATACCACGGCAATGCACATTCAAAAATCGGCGGTAGACGTTTATATGGATGAAGCTGCCGACTATGCAATGGTGGATAATACAGATATATATGCCTGTTTGGCGAGTGAATGAACGTAATATATGGTGATGATGAAGAGAATCGGATTGACATTGATAAGCTTGCTGGCGATATTCTGTGTATCGGCCCAAGAGGCGAAAAAGTTTTCACCAGAAAAGTTTCAGGCCGACCTTGAGGATTTTATTGCCAAAGAAGCTTGCCTCTCTCCTCAGGAAGCGTCAGGTTTCTTTCCCGTTTACCGCGAAATGCAGAAAAAACAGCGTGTTATCTTTGAGAAAATGCGCCGTTTGGGTAAAATAAAACCAGCCGACGAGGCTGGCTGCCGGAAGGCAATCAGCGAGCGCGATGCGATGGATCTTGAGTTGAAGCAAATACAGCAGATATACCATGAGCGTTTCTTCATGGTATTGCCGGCCAGTAAAGTCTATGACGTGATAAAAGCCGAAGAGCGTTTTCACCGGCGGATGATGAAAGGGTGGGCAAAAGAACGCAGGGGCAATAACTGATGTGGTCAAGTGATGTTTTTCGGGCAGATGCCTTCCAAGCCGCATTTCCCGCAATGGGGTTTGCGTGATGTACATACATATCTGCCGTGCAATAAGAGCCAATGATGTGCCCGGGGAATATCTTCCTCGGGTATGTTTTTTACTAATACCTGTTCTACTTTGAAGGGTGTGTCATCTTTCTTTGTAACAAGCCCTAAACGGTGGCTGACGCGGAATACATGCGTATCTACCGCCATCGTTGCTTTTCCGAAAGCAACAGCTTGGATAACATTGGCTGTCTTGCGGCCTACGCCCGGCAGATCAAGCAGGGCATTCATGTCCGAGGGTACGGTTCCTTGGTGCCGTTCCATCAGTGTGCGTGCCATCTCTACCAGGTGTTTTGCTTTTGCGTTAGGGTAAGATACACTACTGATATATTCCAGAATATCTTCCGGTTCAGCCCGTGCCATTTCCGGGGCTGTGGGATAATGCTTGAATAGTTCCGGTGTTACCTGGTTGATACGCTTGTCTGTACATTGCGCACTCAGTACTACGGCCACTAATAGCTGGAATACACTGGCAAACTCCAGTTCAGTATCCACTTCTGGCATTTCATCCCTAAAGTAGTCTAACACCAATTTATATCTTTCTTCTCTTTTCATTAGCTGCAAAAGTAATGAAAAAATTTCAGAATACGGATAATTTTGATTAAATTTGTAGCCGAATACTTTTTAATATGGATGCAAAACGTATTATTGCCTTTCTACGCGAATTAATGGCAAACAACAACCGCCAATGGTTTCAGGAACACAAGGAAGAATACCTTGCCGTGAAAGCTGATTTTGAAGCAGGTGTGGCGCAGGCCATTACCCGCATATCGTCTTTCGATCCGTCCGTTGCCCACATAGCGGTGAAAGATGCAACATACCGATTCTATCGCGACACCCGGTTTTCACAAGATAAGTCGCCTTATAAAAATCATTTGGGCGCCTATATAGCTGCCAAAGGGAAAAAATCGCTGCATGGGGGATATTACATCCATTTGGAACCGGAGCATTGTCTCGTGGCATGCGGTAATTATTGGTTGCCCACCAATATTCTGACATCGTGCAGAAATGAAATCATGGCCAATGAAGAAGAATGGCTGGGATATGTAGAGAATGAGGATTTCCGGAAATATTTCGGTGCGGATAGCACAGCAACGTTTAACGATCAGCAGGGATTCGGATTAGAGCGCTTAAAGACCTGCCCTGCAGGTTTCCCGCGCGACTATGCCCATTTAGACTATTTGCGCATGAAAGATTATTGCTGCTGGCATCATGTCAGCAATGACTTCTTTGAAGGCGAAGGCTGGCTGGATAAAATAGAACCGATATTCCGTTCGGCAAAACCTATGATGGACTTTATCAATAACGTTATTGACGATTACGAATAACAATTTATTATCTAAATAACAATGCTAAGACAACTATTATTATCAATGACATTCTTTGCTGTCCCGGCTTTCGCTGACAAAAAGCCTGTATGGCAGGATCCTGCTGTCAACCAGCAGAACCGTGAAATGCGGCGGACTCCTTTTTTCGCCTTTGAAAGTCAAGACGCAGCTATTGCAAACGACAAGTTGAAATCTTCCCGTTACCTCTCGATGGAAGGCATGTGGAAATTTAACTTTGTCCGTAACCACAACGAGCGTCCGCAAAACTTCTACCGGACAGATTACGATGATTCCAAATGGGTGGACTTCCCCGTGCCCGGACTGTTTGAAATCAATGGTTATGGAGACCGGACGTACAAGAACGTAGGCTATTCGTGGTGTACGACATTTAAGAGCGAACCACCTTATATCAGCGAAATAAACAATTATACCGGTTCTTATCGCCGTACATTCGATTTGCCGGCCGGATGGAAAGGGCAGGACGTTATTTTCTATGTCGGTTCAGCCACCAGCAACCTGATGTTGTGGGTGAACGGCAAGTACGTAGGGTATAGTGAGGATTCGAAAATAGCCGCCGAGTTCAATATAACGAAGTATCTGAAACCCGGCAAGAACTTGATAGCCATGCAGGTGATGCGGTGGTGTGACGGCTCTTACTTGGAAGATCAGGACTTCTGGCGCTTTACCGGTATTGCCCGCGAAGTATACTTGTATTCGCGTGCTAAATCATATATACGCGACGTGAAGTTTACACAAGACCTGACTCCGGACATGAAGGGTGGTGTTCTCAATGTAAACATTGACGTGGCAAACGGCAAGGGTACTGGCATCGAACTGAAGCTGGTTGACGCTGCAGGAAAAACCATTGCTGCCGAAACAGCCGTAAATGGACAGAAGACAATCAATGTTCCGAGCGTGAACCGTTGGACGGCAGAGACACCTTATTTATATACACTGTATGCCACGTTAAAGAGGGGCAATGAGGTGTTGGACGTTATCCGCCAGAATGTGGGTTTCAGGCACGTGGAAATCAAGAATAACCAATTGTTAGTAAACGGCCAGCCGGTATTGATAAAAGGCGTTAACCGCCATGAGCTGGATCCCGATGGCGGTTATGTTGTGAGTATAGACCGCATGGTTCAGGACATACAGATAATGAAAAAGTTGAATGTTAACGCCGTCCGTACTTGTCACTATCCTGACGATCCGCGCTGGTATGAGCTATGCGATCAGTTCGGGCTCTATGTGACAGCAGAGGCTAACATCGAAAGCCATGGTATGGGTTATGGCGAGAAGACACTTGCCAAGGAAGCCTCTTTTGAGAAAATGCACATAGAACGTAATGAAGCCAATGTCATTTCTTTCTATAACCATCCGTCTATTATCGTATGGAGCTTGGGCAATGAAGCCGGTTATGGGGCTAACTTCGAAAAAGCCTACGATTGGGTGAAAGCTTATGATATGACCCGCCCGGTACAGTATGAACAAGCAGGGCAGAATGGAAAGACTGATATATTCTGCCCGATGTATTACAGTTACGAGAATTGCGAAAAATATGCCGGTGGCAATAATCCCCGGCCGTTGATACAGTGTGAGTATGCACATGCCATGGGCAACTCGATGGGCGGTTTCAAGGAATACTGGGATCTTATCCGCAAGTATCCGAAGTATCAGGGAGGCTATATCTGGGATTTTGTCGATCAAGGCCTGCGCGACAAAAGTCCTGTAACGGGCAAGGAAATCTTTACCTATGGAGGCGATTATGGACGTTATCCAGCCAGTGATTATAACTTTAATTGTAATGGTATCATCGCTCCCGACCGCCGTTTGAACCCTCATGCACATGAGGTTGGTTATTGTTATCAGAACGTGTGGATTACGGATAAAGGTATTAAGGACGGACGCTTCGAGGTATACAACGAGAACTTTTTCAAGACGCTCGACGACCTCCAGCTGCTATGCACCGTTGTTCCTTTGGATACCAACGTGGCATTTACCATTACTCAGAATCTTGATATTACGGGCATAGCTCCTCAAGGACGCCGTGTCATTGATTGTGCAAAACTGAAGGAGGTAATAGCCGATTATCAGTCAAAATATCCGAACAAGGAGATTGTGGTTGACTTCCACTTTAGAGCCAAAGAAAAGCAGCCGTTAATAGAACGCGGACAGGTGATGGCGAAGCAGCAGTTCATTGTACAGCCTTATGTATTCCCCGTTATTAATACAGCCCCGTCGGCGGTTGAGACGGAAGAAACAGAATCGTATATCCGCCTGTCAGCCGCCAATACGGTGCTGACCGTTGGGAAATATACAGGATGGATTGACTATCTTGATGTCGACAACGTACCGATGCTTGTAGACAGGAAGTCGGTAACGCCCGAGTTCTGGCGTGCTCCGACCGATAACGACTACGGCGCACAATTGCAGAAGAAACATGCTGTATGGCGGCAACCGCAAATTAACCTGAAGTCGGTAACGCTGAAAGACAACCAGATAACAGCGCTCTTTGAACTACCTGAAGTAAAGGCTGGGCTTACGATGGTTTACACGCTAAAGAAGAATGGCGAAGTGGTGGTGAGAGAGCGGCTTGATATTGAAGAAAATGCTAAGGCGGCCGATCTTATGCGCTATGGCATGCAACTGCAACTGCCGAAGGCTTACGGACAGATTGTTTACCAAGGACGCGGTCCGGTAGAGAATTATATCGACCGTAACAATAGCGAGTTTATTGGTGTATACACGCAAGCAGTAAAAGACGCTTACTTTCCGTATGTCCGGCCGCAGGAGAGCGGTAATCACACGGACGTTCGCTGGTTTACGGTTTACGACGGGCAGACAGGCAAAGGGCTTACTTTCTATTCGTCGGCACCAATGGAATGCAGCGCGCTTCCTTATTTGACGGAAGACCTTGACGACGGGCCAGTGAAGGAGCATGCCTGGGGACATCATAGCGGCGATCTTGTGGAGCGTCCGTCGACACAAGTGCATATACAGCAGCGCCAATATGGTTTAGGCTGCGTTAACAGCTGGGGGGCTTTACCGCGCCGCGAATACCGTATGCCTTTTCAGGATTATGACTTCACTTTCGTTATACAGCCCTATAAGCAATGACGGATTGTGGTATCTTAACACTGACAATAGCGGCTTTAATGCCGCTATTGTCGTTTGCTCAAGATACGCTTCATGCCACAGACAGCATGAGACGCAGGCCTGTTGTTGTCGTTGAACATAAACAGCGGTCTTTTCCGTTGATGGTGCCTTCCGGTGATTATAGCGGCATTACTTATTTAGGCAATCAGCGGTATGCCGTAGTCAGCGATAAATCGGCTGCTGATGGCTTTTTTATTTTCACGATAGATATTGATACGGTGAATGGGCAGGTGATGAATGTTCATAACGAGGGTTTCTTTTCCGATGGACAGCCCAACCGCGACCAGGAAGGCATCGCTTATGTGCCGTTCAGTAATACACTGTACGTTAGCGGGGAAGCCGATAACAGTATCCGGGAGTACACGCTCGACGGAAAACACACAGGCCGCCGTTTGCAGATACCCGATGTATTCCGCGAGGCTACACCCAATCATGGCTTCGAGTCGCTAACCTACAATGCTGTAACCCACCGGTTTTGGACAACAACCGAAAGTACATTGAAAAGCGATGGCGGACAGGCAACACCTTTATATCCGGTACGCAACCGTCTTCGGTTTCAAAGTTTCGACGACAGCTTACAACCTGCGCAACAATATTTTTATGAGATGGACGAGCCTCTTGCCCGTTCTGTTGCTGCTACTTATGCGATGGGGGTAAGCGGACTGTGTGCCATGGATGATGGTAGTTTATTGGTATTGGAACGCGAGTTTTACGTTTCACCCGGCAAGTTGGGTTCGTTTGTAAATTGTAAGCTTTACATTACGCATCCTGCGACTTCGCAGGAGGGGCAGCTGCTCGACAAGGTGTTGCTCACAAAGTTCAGCACCCGGCTGTCGCTGTTCAGTCGTGCCATCGCAAATTATGAGGGAATGTGCTTGGGCCCGGAGCTGGCTGGCGGCCGGCGGGTGCTCATATTGATTAGCGATTCGCAGGGCCAGTACAAGGGTGTGCTGAAAGATTGGTTTAAGACCCTTGTATTGGAGTGACATCCTGTTGGGTTATTGTTCTAAGAGAGAGCCGATACCTGTTTTTGCCAATGTTTAATCTAAATGAAACACTTCTTGTAATGGAATGGTAACGGGAGAGTTATCCGGATTAACCTCCATAATATCAGCCATCATGTCCCACCACCGTTGCGTTATCGGATCTACATGCGATGTGTCTTGGCTGTTTCCTTCTTTCGAACACTCTTGGTAGGCAAAAAGGATGTTCGTGTCTTTATCCCAGAAAATGCTGTAGTTGCCTACGCCTTGGTCTTTAATCATTTGTCTTAGCTCCGGCCAGATGGCGGCATGGCGGCGTTCGTATTCTTGTTCGCAACCCTTTTTGAGATACATTTTAAAAGCAAATCGTTTCATTGTCTTAGTTTTTATTTGATTAATGAGATGTAATATCCAATCCTATAGAGGTTGAAAAGTCGTAGACTGGGGTGTCTCCCTGTCAGGTTTTTCCGTTCCAGTTTGCCAAACAACACATGCCACCACCGGATGAGCCATAAGGGGACGATACGTTGCAAGATGCCGATTTTAGTCAGCATGTTCGAATAGCCCCTCAGTTGTTCCTTGAATTCGTAAAGCGTGCGCAACGCCTCTTCTGCTTTTTCAATATAAGCCTCGTTGGCTTCATAATCAGTCAATACCATCGGGTTGTCAATGTGCTTAATGGGTATGCCTTTCTTTTTCAGCACTTTGCCGAAGAGCACGTCTTCGTAGCCATAATGCCTGATGCGCTCGTCGAATGGGCACTCGCATACCACGCTTCTTTCTGCCATGAAGTTGGTTGTCCTGAAGCTCTTGTAGGGAGCCTTGCCCCTTTCTTTGGCAGTGTGTCGCGGTTCAGCTTCGTGTTCGTACAGATAGCGTATATTGTTTTTCAGTATCCTCTTGTCACCGCCGATTCTGATACCGCCGTCTATTACTCCTTTCCCTATGTGTTCCAAATACCGGCAGATGAAATTCCTGTCCGGTAATTGCATGTCGCAATCCAAGAAAAGCAACCATTCGTATCTACTTATCTGTGCAAGGAAATTCCTGATGGCTGCACGTCCCTTGTTTTCCCCCCTTACTATGTACCGGCAATGGGGCAGTGCGTCGATCTGTTTGTTTTGGCTGATGATTTCTTCCCGGGTAGACCCATCATCGCCTACGATGATTTCGTATTCGATGCCCTCTGCGGCTGCCTGTTCTTGCAACCCGCATACCAAGTTCACACAATTATAATTGTATGTTGGCAATAAAATCGATAGGCTCTTTTTCCGGTTTTCCACTTTTTTGTTTTTATATGCTGCACAAAAATAACAAAAAAAAGTTATATCAAGAAATTTTATCAGATTAATTTTGGTGGTGTACACCTAAAATGGTAATTTTGCGGCAATTTTTAATATAATTGATTATGAAAAAGTTTTTTTTAAAGTTTGCCGTGCTCGGCATGATGGTGGTATTTTGTACCAATGCGAATGCGCAGATAAACCTGAATGACATTATCGGTACCGTTGCGGGCAACGGAAACACTTCGTCGTCTACCGGCAATTTGATTTCGAACCTTACATCAGTCTTCTCCAGTGATAAACAGGCCTCGGCCGGCAATGTGGTAGGGACATGGGTGTATCAAGAGCCTGCTGTTCTCTTCCAATCGGACAACATATTGGCCAAAGCCGGTGCAAAGATTGCTTCAAACAAGATTGAGAGCAAGTTGCAGGGCTATTTGACAAAGTATGGTATTACTCCTGGGACAATGAAAATGACTTTTAATCAAGACGGTACTTTTGTAGAAACCCTAAAAGGTAAAACCATTAAAGGGAATTGGACGGTGAAAGACTCAAAGCTGTACCTTACATTTGCCAATGTGAAGACTGTACCGGTTACAACGCAAATCAGTGGAAAAGAAATGATGTTCGTCACCGATGCAACAAAGTTGTTTTATTTAGTGAAAGGTGTAGCCAGCCAGTCGGGCAATTCGAACATCAAGACAATTACTTCACTAATGAACAACGTGAAAGGAATGCAAGCGGGACTGACGCTGAAGAAACAGTAAAAAAACGTCAAAGCAAAAACCATACACTTTGCATTCGTGATGTTAATCCGGACGGCGGTGCCCCTTTGCGCTGCGGCGGCACGGCCGTTGCAAGGCAGAGGATATACCCCCGTTTTGATTT